>JBKCIQ010000100.1:0-2846 GCA_046302135.1 Bacteroidota bacterium
TGGTACCGCCGTCATTTGTCCGGTAATTGGGTCAACTGCCAGAGGAACCCCGCCCAAAACATTATTCAATCCGTAAAGGGGAGCATTCCAAACAATGGTATTAAATGGAGGGTTAACCGGTACTTGTGGACATGCACTCACCACACCTGAGCAAGAAGTGGGACTTGGTCCGATGGCAAAAGTTGTGATAACAGGACAAGCCGCATCTAAACCTGTGTACGGAGTGTAAAGTTCATATGCAAGCGAATCACCATCATAATCAAAGGCTGAACTATCAAAGATCCAAAGCTTGTTAGCACAAATAAAAGGCGGTGGCCATTTCTTAAAAACGGGGTTGCTGTTAATCGCAACAACTTCGGGTCCGGGAATATGCGCCCAATAAGTTGCACCTGCACACATAGGACTAACAATGTTTAAAATGTTTTGGTTTCGGCAGCATCGCTGGTAGGAAATAATGTATCCTCCGGTAATAGGCGGAAGATTAATGGTGTCAATATAGGTGGTTACTTCGTAACAAAAATCTGTTGGAGGGATAACACATGGGTCATTAATTTCCGGAGGTAGCGTGTCTAGCCCTAAAAAAGGCATCCATACGGAGTCAATAAAGTTATTGTTGGCATCAAAGATTCCGATTATAGCAGGATTATCGAAAGGCGGCACACCAACATAACAGTCTCGATAGATGGTTAGCCTTATTTCATAATTATTGTTTCCAAGATATTTGTAATTCATCTCGCCGCCCACAATGTGCGTAGCACGTACGTCATTAAGGAACGATAAAGCAAATAAAAAAAGTAGTAGAATTTTTTTCATTCTTTCAAAGAAGACAAATATCATCTTTTCAAATTTAAAAAATTTCGCTTGTATGAATAAATTTTTTGCAAATTATTTTTTTACCTTTCAAGAAAATAACAAATAAGTTGGGCTTCAGCGAGAATCTTATATTACTCAAAACACTGAGTTTAAAAAAAATTACTAACGCGGCCCGTATATATTTCTCATTCAAACGTTCTTTCAGAAAAAAATTACCTTTTCATTCAGGAATGCCCATCAGTATTTCTGTTGAACCCACTACATCTTGTAATCTGCGTTGTCCTGAGTGCCTGAGTGGGTTAAGAAGTTTTACTCGTGACACAGGAATGTTGCAGGAAAGTTTTTTTAAGAAGACCATTGATCAGATTTCTGATGAGTTGATTTACCTAACTTTTTATTTTCAGGGAGAACCATATTTAAACCCTAAATTTTTAGACATGGTTAAATATGCGGCAGATAAAAAAATTTTCACCTCAACAAGCACCAACGCTCATTATCTAAATGATGAAAACGCAAAAAAAACAGTGGAATCAGGCTTACATCGGATGATAATTTCCATTGATGGGGCCTCGCAAGAAAGCTATGAAAAATACAGGATGGGCGGTCAACTTACTAAGGTGATTGAGGGTACGAAAAAAATTGTGGAGTGGAGAAAAAAACTAAAAAGCAGAACACCATATCTGATTTTTCAATTCTTAGTGGTGAGTCACAATGAGCATGAGATGGAAGAAATTAAAAAAATCTCGAAAGATTTAGGAGTTGATGAAGTAAAATTTAAATCTGCTCAGGTTTATGATTTTGAAAACGGTAATGAGTTGATCCCAAAAAACGAAAAGTATTCTAGGTATGAAAAATTGGAAGCCGGAAAATGGGCAATAAAAAATGAGATGCTGAACAGGTGCTGGAGGATGTGGAGCGGGTGTGTGATTACCTGGGATGGGCTGGTTGTGCCTTGCTGTTTTGATAAGGACGCGAAGCATAGAATATGTAATTTACAAGTTGAAAGTTTTGACGAAATTTGGAAATCTGAGGCTTATTTTAGTTTTAGAAATGCCATACTAAAGTCCAGGGATGAAATAGATATTTGCCAAAATTGTACTGAGGGGATGGGGGTTTTTTAGCCCGTAAGTATGCTTTCTGCAATTCCGAAATGTTAAAAATTTGTTATTTTAATTTAATTTTTCTTATTTAGTGTTAATGAAACATTGGCTTTCTTTTCGAAAATCTAAAGTCTAAACAAACATGAAGAATAAAATTTTAAAAATTTTTGTACACCTGGTTGTATGCTCGTTTATTTATTTGCCATTTAACCAAGTTTTTAGTCAATTGGCTGCAACATATGATTTTAATGCTAACGCGACTGGCTGGACGGGTAATATTACAAGGACAACTGCAACTTCGGCTTGTGGTTCAGCTTCAATGCGAAGAAATCTATATGCTTCAGTAACTACAGGGAACATGGTGTCTCCACTTATTCCTGGAGTAAATACAGGCGGTTTAGTTACAATCAGCTATAAATATAAGGCGGCGAATTGGTCTGCAAATACTGTAGGTACCAACCCTTGGGGCAGTTTCAATGTTCAATATGGATCAACTGCCACAGGTCCATGGACTACTTTTGCAACCGTTAGTCAAGAAACTCAAAACGGTACTTGTATTACTAAAACCCACACATTTACGCCACCTGCAGGAAATGTTTACATTAAGTGGGATTGTTTTTGGACGGCGGGTGATTACTACATAAATTTTGATGATGTTGTTATTTCACAAGCAGCAGGAACAGCATGTTCAGGAACACCTAACTCAGGCACCGCCAGTATATCTGCTTCAAACGGATGTGCAAGCACCAATTTTACCTTATCTGCAGCCGGATTATCCTCAGGTACAGGAATCTCGTACCAGTGGCAATCAGCCCCTGCTGCAGGCGGACCATGGACAAATATTGCCGGAGCTACATCAACAACTTTAGCAACTTCTGCTACTGCTACCACTTTTTACAGGCTAGTAACGACTTGTTCCAACAGTGGCTTGAC
>JBKCIQ010000101.1:0-66963 GCA_046302135.1 Bacteroidota bacterium
TGTTCTTGTTTTACGAGGTAAAAAGTGCAAAATATCAGTAGAACAAACAACAAAATATAATGAGTTGAGCTCATAATTTTACTTAACCTATAATAACTTTTTAAATTTATTTTTTCAACAAAAAACTGGGGAATCCTGAACGCCATAATCAATCCAATAACAAAAATCAAATTGAACTCCCTATTCAAAAAAGATAAAACACTTAAAGATCCTTGTGAAAGGCCTTCTTTTATTCCAAACATTCTACCAATAAATTGAATGGCATATTCAAAATCACTTGCTCTGAAAAAAACCCAAGCTATCACAACTACAAGTAATGTATAAAGATTATTTATCACGGGAAGTCTTTTCAATATTTTTTCTAGCCCCACTCTTTCAAGTATTAAAAAAAATCCATGAAACAATCCCCATACAATCATATTCCATGAGGCTCCATGCCAGAATCCTGTAAGAAAAAAAACAAAAATAAGATTGAAATAAGTTCTCAAAACACCAACTCTGTTTCCACCCATTGGTATGTAAACATAATCTCTGAACCACCTGCTGAGCGTCATGTGCCAACGCCTCCAGAAATCCTGAACCGACCTGGCAATATATGGGAAGTTGAAATTTTCAGGAAACGTAAACCCAAACATTTTACCTAAACCAATAGCCATATCACTGTAACCTGAAAAATCAAAATAAATATGTAAGGTATAACAAATGATACCAAACCATGCCGTTGGCGTATCAATCTGTTGAATTCCGGATTTAAATATTTCATCTGCAGGATAAGAAAATGTATTCGAAAAAATCACTTTTTTCACAAGACCTGTGAGAAACCGATTGATTCCATAAATGATATCATCTAAACTTATTTTTCGGTTTTCAAACTGATCAGCAATCTCATGATAACGTATGATAGGACCCGCAATCAATTGCGGAAAGAAAACAATATATAATCCCATTGAGAAAAAATTCTTCTGGGCAGGTGATTCTTTTCTATAAATATCTACTACATAGCTGATGCTGTGAAAGGTAAAAAATGAAATCCCGGGAATCAATTTTATATCAGGAATGCTGAAAGGTTTAATTCCCCATAGCAAAATCAGTGAATTGATGTTTTGAAAAATGAAAGGTGTATATTTAATAATGATTAATAGCAACAGATTCCCCGCTACACAGCCAATAAGAATTCTTTTTGCGTTTATGTTACCATTATTTTTTTCTACCCAAATACCAAAAAAATAATTAAACAAAATTGAAAAAAGCACTATCAATGTATAACTTACTCCACTCCATGCATAGAAAATCAAACTCAGTAAAAGCAAAATATAATTTTGATAACGAGAAGGAGTGAGCCAGGTAAGCAATAAAGAAAAAGGTAGAAATGCGTAAAGGAATATCAGGGAAGAGAAAAGCATTGAAGTGTAAGCAAATTTAAGAAATTAGCAAGGGACTAACTTATTTTATTTTGTATCTGATACCTCCATACATCATTCTTCCGTAAACCGAACCCCAAACCATAGATGCGTCAAAGTATTTTCCAAATGGATTATCCCTGCCAACAATTGCATCCCTTTGTTGTACATTCAATAAATTTTCTACCCCTAGATAAATTTCAAACTTTCTTTTAAATCCTGTCTTATAGGTAACTTGCCCATGAATATTAAAAAAATCAGGTGAAAATTCAGCAATCCGGTACTCCTGAGGATTGAGCAATGTTAAGGGCATTCTTTTTTTACCGTTCCAGGCTGTTGTAAAATCCATTTGCCAATGATCATTCTTTGTTTCATAGGATAAATTAATGAATGCTCTGTGTTTACCTAAAAGATATTTAGGAAGCAAACCTGATACAAATTGTGTTTTAGTATCAATATATCTATATGCCAACACCATATCCAAACGTTTTCTGATCTCCCACCTGAACTCCACCTGTGCAGTTTGGGAATAAGATTTTCCGTTTAAGTTATAGATCAAAACCTGCTGTGGGTTATAATCAATGTCAACTACAACCTGTTGCTGAAAATCTGTACGATAAAGATCAACTATGAACTGAGCTTCTCTGTAATTCAACTTAAATTTCTGCATAAAATTTACTCCATAGTTCCACGCGATCTCAGGTTTTAGTCCGTAAGGCAAATTAACATCTGTGGCGTTAACAAAAAACTCACGTGAAGTAGCCATAAATGAGGAGTTTTCAGCGAAGACATTTGCAGTTTTTAAGGCCCGTCCCGCAGAGGCACGGAAAACAGTTTTATTATCATTTAACGCATAACGGATGTGTAGTCTGGGAGTAAAAAACAGACCGAAATAATTATGATAATCAGCTCTCACTCCTGCAACACAACTGAACTTCGTTAAATAGGAATAGGTATACTCTAAGAACGTACCGGGAACAACTTCATTTCTGTTGAACTGATATAACTTATATTTTTCCTTTAAAACGTCGTTCATAAAGCTCATGCCCAATTTGTATTTATGATTGGTGTTTGAAATAATTCCCTGAAATATAAAGTTGGCATAAAAGGTTTGCTGTAATCCTTCGTAATTATTGAGACCATAAAAATTACTTTGCTTATGTTGAAGATAACTCAATTGCAAGCCCATACTGGTTTCAGGTTTTTTAAACACATACCCATTTTTTGTAAAAACGTCAAACTTTTCTGACTGTATTCCTATACCGTAAAAATTTTGTTGCTCAGGCCCTTTACTATGATCGTATTCAATTTGCCCCCCCTCTCTTGTATCGTTTACATAACCGAAACCAATCTGACCTTCAAATCTTTTTCTTGTCATATAAGAAAACCGATTCATTACATTGTATTGACGTCCTGTTGGGATATCTATGAATCCATCTCCGTTCATATCTTGTTTTAAAGGATTCAAGCTAAAATGGCCTAACAGTACAGCATCCCATGTTTCATTTAACTTTCTGGTGAGGTTAAGGTTGTACTCATTTCTTGCGTTAGCATTTCCATAAGCGTTAAAAAACAACTTTTCAGAATTTTCTGCCTGATGCAATTCGGTGTTGATTTGACCTGTAAAACTCTCGTAACCATTGATTACACTCCCTGCGCCTTTTGACAATTGAATAGAATTAATCCAAGTTCCCGGTATGAATGTAAGTCCATAAATTCCAGCCAGGCCTCTCAGATATGGCATATTCTCTTTAGTGATCAATGCATATTGCCCGGATAAACCTAACATTTGAATTTGTTTTGTACCGGTAACTGCATCTGAAAAATTGACATCAACTGAAGCATTGGTTTCAAAACTTTCAGAAAGATTACAACAGGCCGCTTTAGTCAATTCACGCTGAGATAAAACCTCAACTTTCATAGTGTTCATGAATGAATATTCTGAGCCTTTTGCCGAATAAACTACATCTACCTGTTGCAACATATTAACGTTTGACAGGTATATTAGAACAAAATTCCGGGAGGAATCAATTAAAACGGTGTCAGGTTTGTATCCCGTAAAGCTAACTACAAGATTTAAATTTTCAGAAATCCTTTTAATTTTGAATTCTCCGTTCTTATCAGTCACCGTTCCGACTGAACTACCCAACCAGCGCAAAACAGCACCGGTTAGCGGAAGTGTATCTTTCTTTTCGGAGATTTCATATACCTTTCCATCAAGTGTCTGAGAACTAACAACGGATATAGAAAAGACTAGGCATAAGAAACCCCAAACAATAACTTTAGCATTCATTGTTAGAATCTTTTAATTTATTTTTCCGTGCACTTTGTGTCTCTGAACTTACAACAGGCAGGTAGCTTGCTATAAATCTCATCCGGTGCCTTGTCTTTTTCAACATCATGACCGGATTTTAAGATTGCTTCTTTGATTTCCTTTTCAGAAACCTTGTCGTTTCTAAACTTAACACTTATTTGTTGGGAGTCGGGACTCCATTCTGCAAATTTAACGCCTTTAATATCTGCAGCGTTTTCGATTCGCTTTTTACAGGCATCACAATTGCCCTTTACAGAAAATTTAATTTCTGAAATTTTGTTTTCTTTTTTTTGGGCTTGAATAAAGGAAGCAACAAAAATCATTAATAAAATGATTGAATTTTTCATGGTAATATTTATTTAAAAATTAAACTGACTAAAAAAACTACTTATTTGGCTTAAGAAGCCATTCAGGAAAAATCAAATAATAAGAACCCGGTGCATTATGAAAGAAGGAACTGAATCAGGAGGGTCTTCAGAAATGAAATTAAATGGAATAGAGTGTTTAAATACTTCTTTACCTATAATAGTAAAACGATCAAAAATGAAAACAAAAAAGGGCTTGAGGGATTGTAATTTAATAATGCCGGCCGGGAAGAAATCGTCTTCAATTTTATTGAATTTAATTACTGTTTGGTTGCAACAGTCTTCCTCTTCGTCTTCACATGAGCAGGCTTTTTCAGAAAAAAAAGCCATCGACCACTCCTCACTCATTGGGCAAAATGACACAGCAAATGAAAATCCGCCAGTGAAAAGAAAAACAAAGAAAGCTAATGAAACAAAAACCATTCTGCGCATAGACACAAAATTAATAAAATTAATTACGTATGTCAAGGGAGTAAAAACTCAGGAGTGGTAGCAATATTGCTCTGATTAAAACCTCTATCAAAGACATAAAAAACATACTTAATATTCTTATGTGTTGAGCTGGGCCTTAATTCGGATAATTTTACCCTAACTTCACCATTCATGCTCTTATCTTTTCCTTGTTGCTCAATAAAAGGAACCCTAAACTTATAATACTGAGTGTCGTTAACAAGAGGATTAGGATTGAAAAATGCAGACCACGTACCATCATTTTTTTTGTAAAGATATTTTATATAGAGATTGTAATAGTATGTTGAATTTTTCGAGAAGCTTCCGCTTGTGTCTTCAGGGTTCAAACCGAAATCTCCGTCACCATCTGTAAATTTAAATGTGAAGTAAGCAGAGTCAGCCTGAAAGTTATAAAAAGACTTGTATTCTATGTTTGGAGTTAAGGGATACTCTTCTCGCTTTAAACAAGAAAGAGAAGTAGTTAAAATAACAAACAAAATTATGTACTGGAAAAACTTCACCGTTTAATTTATACTATTCAAATTTACAAATAAATAGTAAGACGCCTTAATAACTTTTCCTAATTTTAACCTTTAAGAGAACCTTAAATTGAATTTCACAGAAATTAAAACTGAATCAGATTTTTTAGATTTCACAATCAAAAATTTCAAATATCAATTTAATAATAATTTATTATTTCGTAATTACTGCAAACTTGTAGGATATAAGGAAGAAATCATTGAATCACTACAAGAAATAAAGTTTCTACCCGTTGAGCTTTTCAAATCCAATAAAGTTTATTGTGGAGTTTCAGATGAAGAGAAAATTTTTACGAGCAGCGGCACCACAGGGCAAATCAATTCAAAGCATTACGTTAAAAATATCAGCATATATGAAAAAAGCTTTCTGAAATGTTTTGAACTCTTTTATGGTAAACCGGAGGATTATTGTTTCCTTTTTCTTTTACCTTCTTATTTAGAGCGAAGTGGTTCCTCGTTGGTATACATGGCAAATTGCCTAATAGAAAATTCTAAAAATCCTTCTTCCGGTTTTTTTCTGAATAATTACGATGAACTTAAACTTCAACTCATAGAGCAAAAAAGAAAAAAGGAAAAAACAATGCTGTTTGGCGTGACCTATGCCCTACTCGACCTGTGTGAAATGGAAATTCCGCTTGATGAAAATTTTATTGTGATGGAAACCGGAGGCATGAAAGGAAAAAGAAAAGAAATGATCAAGGAAGAATTGCATCAGATTTTAAAAGAAAAATTTCGGGTTTCAAAAATTCATTCTGAATATGGCATGACAGAATTACTGTCTCAGGCTTACAGCGAAGGTGATGGAATTTTTGAATGTCCGCCATGGATGCGTATAATAATTCGTGACCCTTACAACCCGATGGAATTTTTACCTGAAGGTAAATCCGGAGCAATCAACATCATTGATCTTGCCAATATTGATTCCTGCTCGTTCTTAGCCACACAAGATCTTGGCAGATCACTTGGAAACGGAAAATTTGAAGTGTTGGGCCGAATGAATAATGCTGAACTAAGAGGTTGTAATCTGATGATAGATTAAACTACAATTCGGAAATCAATTCTTCCAGTGATTCTTTTACCGAAGGCAAAGAGGTACAAACTCGAGGATCCATTAAGCTTCCACCAAAGCCAACGGAGGAATCGTTTGCGGATTTTAAAATTTCGATCAACTGATTTTTATATTCTTTTGGTTTTATTTTTCTGATACATTCTATTGCTAATGACTTCACAAAATTATCCTTAGCGGGATCGCTGATAATTTTTAAAAGTACTTTTTTTGATTCATCACTATCGTAGTTACCCAAACACTGAACCGCTGATATAACAAGATGATTGTTGTTACTGTATGCAAAAGGTAAAATCATTTGAAGGTCTGCTGTACTTTTTGAATGATAAAGCACCTCCAATGCGGCATGCTGCAGAAAAAATAAGTTTATTTCATTTCCGTTAAAACCCGCTGGTTTCTTTTTAAGATTTTTGTCTATAAATTCAGTCATCGGTTTTTTATCACTATCCAATTTTTTGTAAAAGGCCCAAATGTATTTCATACATAGCTCATAGTTAGCAACACCCAAATGCGCTTGATGATAACTATGCCTGAAAGTTGAGAGTACTTTACCATTGGTGACAATTGCATATCCAGAGGTTGGAGTTGGTAAACAATAACCGATTTCAGTTTTCTTTAGAAAGAGATAAACAGAATCAATCATTTGAAAATAAAATGCCACCTTATCTGAATCAGATTGAGAGCAAACCCTAAGTAAATGAAAACCTTTCAATTCAATTTCACCTTCAGTTTTTTTATCCCCAAACTGCCTTAAAACCTTTATTTTGACAGAGGCCGAATTAGCATCTATTACCCTTCCTAAAACAAAATAATCAGACTTATTAAAAATCTCTTCCTGCCATGGCTCATCCCAGGTAAGTCCAAATGAGAAATGGATAAAACCAATAAAAAATATATTAATTAAAATTTTCCTCATTTGCTATTTTATAAATTCTGAATGAAATAATCGGTTATTTTCTGCATAAGGTGTACCCTGTCTTTACCAGAGACGTTGTGCGGATGCCCCGGGTAAACGAAATAGTCCAACTGAACATTTTGATCAACGCAACTCTTCAGGTATTTTAAACTGTGTTGCCAAACTACAACATCATCATCGGTTCCGTGAATGAGTAAAAGCTTCCCTTTTAAATTTGGAATATACTGAAACAAACTTGATTTTCTGAATCCCTCGCCATTGCTTTGGGGGGTGTCCATATAGCGTTCGGTATACATCACTTCATACATACTCCAGTCTATCACAGGGCCACCACCAACTCCTACTTTAAAAGTTCCCGGTTTCCTTGTCATGAGTGAAGTCGTCATAAATCCACCAAAGCTCCAGCCGTGAACACCCATTCTATCGGCATCAACATACTTTAAAGACTTTAGATAATTTACACCATCCACCTGATCTTCCATTTCCTGAGTCCCCAGATTCCGAAAAGTTGCTTGTTCAAATTCTTTACCTCGATGTTCCGAACCTCGGTTATCAAGAGTAAAAACAATAAATCCTCGTTGCGCCATATACTGATACCAAAGATTATTACTTCCGTTAAACGTGTTTAACACTTCCTGATGATGGGGACCTCCGTATAAATATACAACCACCGGGTATTTTTTTGTTGAGTCAAAATTAATTGGTAGGTACATCCTGCACCAAAGATCTGTACCGGATTTATTTTTTATCGTGAAAATATTTACCTTACCGAGTTCATACGCAGTTAATGGGTTGTCCGAATTAATTAGCTCTGAACTTTTTTTAGATTTGATATTAATAACAGAAATTTTACGTGGAGTGGTAATATTGGTAAACTCATCAACAAAATTTTCTCCTTTAGAATCAACTTGGCAATTGTGTAAACCTGCCCCTTGAGTAAGTACATCTATCTTAGCAGTTTTTAAGTTTACAGAACAGAAATCTTTGGTAACCGGTGAGTTTATGTTCGCATGAAAAAATAATCTTTCTGCCTTCGAATCGAAACCATTAAGATTTAAAACTTCCCAATTTCCTTTTGTTAATTGTTTAATTAATTTTCCTGTGATGTCATATAGGTAAAGATGATTGTAACCATCGCGTCTGCTTTGCCATATGAATTGGTTGGGATTTCCATTAACGAAAAGCATTGGATTCAACGGCTCTACATACTTTTCATCTTTCTCTTCAAAAAGTGTTTTTATAAATGAGCCGCTACTCGCATCGTACTGGTTCAACTTCATGTAACTTTGATCTCTGTTAAGCTCAGCAATAAAAATATATTTTTCATCGGGGCTCCATGAAATATTGGTGAGGTAATGATCATCCGGACCTTCTGTTTTCAAATAAATAGTAGATTTATTTTTTACCGAATATACACCTAATGTTACCTGATGACTTGTACCACCCGCCATGGGATATTTAATGATATTTTCTTTGGCAGGATTTTCACTCCAATTGATGACAGGATAATCGTTTACCATTTGCTGATCCATTCTGTAAAATGCAAGATAATTTCCTGTTGGGCTCCAGAATGTTCCTTTTGAAATTCCAAATTCATTCCTGTGTACACCTGAAGATCCAAACACAATATTTTGATTGTTCTCATTTGAAACGGCTTCAGTCTTCTCACCATCAAGAACAAAGAGATTATTAAAGACTGTATATGCAATCAGTCCGTTTACTGAACACTCATCAGCATTTTCTAATGCGAGTCCCGAATTCTGTTCAACTTTAGTGATTACTTTTTTGCGCGGATCAATTGTTATAATTTTATCATCCATTGGAAGAGTAAATTCGTTGTTGTTAACCCATTTGTGCATACCCAATCTAAACTGCCCTCGTAAATTTTTTGTCTTTAATAGAGAGTTTATATCCTCAGCAGAAACGAGAACTTTCTTTTCTCCGGATGATGGAGAATAAATATACAGCGCATCCTGTCCATTATTACTTTGCGAAAATGTTACGTCCGAAGATAACGGAATGAACTGGATTCCGCCAAGAGACTTAACTCTTAACGTGGAGCGGGAGCCCAGTACGGCCTCTTCCATGGTGAATGTTTTTTTCTGAGCATAAGCAAAAAAGCTTGCTAGGAAAAAGATGATTATGATTTTTGTTTTTTTCATTTGATTTTAAATTATTTAAAGAAAATCATTTTAAACCCAAGTAATACAATTATTCCCCCGAATATTTTCTTAAGTAAACCCTGATCAATATTTAATGCCGTTTTACTTCCTAGAAAGCTTCCAAGGACAAATGGAATAGCAATTATTGCGGCTGATTTCCAATCTACATTTGATGTTTTATAGTATTGCATTACACCCAAAATTCCTATAGGAAACATGAACATAAAGAGCGTGGTGCCTTGTGCCAATTGTTGCGTAAAACTCAGTGCATATACCAGAACAGGAACAATTACAATGCCACCTCCGATACCAACCAGTCCGCTGAGATAACCTGCAACCAAACCAACGCTCAATAAAATAATTATTTCATTCATTGAATATTTTTTTTGATTTATAGCTTTCATTTAAAAATCAGTTGAGAAACTTAAAGTCGTCATTCCTTTTCTTACCACACGGTCGTCTATACCCCATGAAAAATCTAGTCTTAAGAAATAACCAAAAACTCTGGTCCTTAGACCCCAACCTGTACCTCCTACAATTGGTTCTTTTTGTTTGAACAAAGTTACCTGTACCGGATTACCGGTAGAGCCATAAACATTAGTATTGAGCGTATTTTCTTCGCTATAAGGATTCCATGAATACCAGGCACTACCTATATCACCGAAAAAAACCAATTGAAAATTATTAAAGAATTCAGTTCGTATAGGTTTATTCAATAAATATCTGAAAACAGGCACTCTGATTTCAGAATTAAAAACAATAAAATTATTTCCGTTCCGAATATTCTGAGAGAACCCTCTTAAAGGTGTTGCAAGGGTTTGAAAAGTATATTGATCCGGCCTTACAATATTAATTGAATTATCGAATCGAGGTCTAAACCAGTTATCTACGCCACCCAGGTAGTAGATCAAACGATCTGTACCCAGGCTACCTGCTCCCGCCAAACGGTTGGCCCAGATGATATCACGA
This sequence comes from Bacteroidota bacterium, assembly GCA_046302135.1. Classification (GTDB taxonomy): domain Bacteria; phylum Bacteroidota; class Bacteroidia; order B-17B0; family Aurantibacillaceae; genus AM-1111. The sequence continues at coordinate 10,182 of JBKCIQ010000101.1, forward strand.
TGAATTTTCTGGTAGTGACGCATATCAAAACCATAGGTTATTAAATCCCTTCTATCATTAGCAATGAACCTGTAATATTCACTGAAAATTTTACCTCTAAATCCATTATATAAATTAATGCCTTTTTTTATTGTATTATCAAGTACCCACTCCATTTTTATTCCCGCCATATTATCAAACTCAGAGGGATTGGCAAGATTCTCTTGATTGGTTGCAAGGTAAACACGTTTATCGTTTCTGAGGAGTGCACTGAATCTCACAGAAAAAACCTCACTAAACGGATATTTAATCTTGTATTGTACGTCATGTGTAAGTACACGAGACAATCCTCCGGGAACATTCACAAAACTCTGACGATGAAGTATAACCTGTTTGTCCCACAATTTTTTTCTATTTTCCCAACTTAAAAGATATTCATTATCCATTCCGGCGGAAAATCTTAAACCCGCAACAATTCGGTAATCTTCAAACAGATCGCTCAATCCAATTTTAAAAAGTGCATTCAGTCCGGGATTTATATAAATAGGACTACCACCGCCGTTGAAACGCTGATATTGCACGCTCAAGAAAGAATTATCTAATTGTGACACAACATAATCTACTGAAAAATTAGTGTAATAATTTTTCTGCAAAGGAATTCTAAAGTTTTTGGGAGAAAATGGGTTCAAATCATCAGGACTTTTCCCTTGTGTTGACTTTTCAGAAATAGAATCATTGAGTTGATTTTTTAATTTGTTTTTTTCGCTAGTTATTTTCTCTTGGCGTTCTCTCAAAATGTTGTTGTATAGTTTTCGGTAATATGTATTGATCAGGTTATATGATTTAACTTGACCCGGAGAAAAACTTCTAATAAATGTTTCATATTTTCCCTTGAGGTAAAAAACATCAACTCTTTTATCGTGAGAAAGATTAATGTCTCTTGACTCTATGTTTCTTTTATAATTTGAAATTGTAGTTGGATAAAAAGTATATCTGTAGTGTTCAATGGTATCAACGAATGCAATAACACTGTCCATGCGTGCAATTACTTCATTCCTTATTCCGTTTGCTTCACTTAAATAGGATATGTAACCATTACCAAAATCCTGGGGCTGACTTTCATTTATATTTTCAGATTGGGTAAGCCTATATAAAACATTTTTTCGTTTAGGATAATCCATCATAAAAATATCCGTCTCTTTTTGCATGTAATAATAATATTTGGCATCATCAGATTTGTTAAGTGTATCAGAGACCCTATTTGAAGCAAAAACTATCTGCTTGCCTTGATTCACAAATCTCACATTCACATCATCGTAGATATCGTTAGTGAGTTGTTCAAGCCCACTTCCCGCAAGTACAAAAATGAATAGATCACTTTGTCCTTTACCATTTCTAACACCGGAGAAAATAATTTTTTTTCCATCAGGCGCGTATGAGAAATCTGTTATTTTTTCGAACCCGGTTATATTTCTGAAAAATTTTTCTTTAGATTCAAGATCGTAAGAAATTAAAACTATCTGATTTTTAATTTCAGTAATGATGCCACAAACTTTACCATTAGGATGCCAGGCTAACAAAGGATATGAGTGATCATGAATGCGCTCCAGCTTTGGTCCGGATCTATATATACGCTTCTTTTTCCCTGAATTTAATTCAAGTAACCAAGCCTTATTTTGGCCTTGCTCTGAGGTTGCATATAACAAATTATTCCCGTCATTACTTAATCTCATATTGTAATATTCTGTCATTCGTTTAACCTTTTTTATTGCCGGATCACCGGAAGGCAGATATTGCGTAGTGTCGGCATGAATTGTTCTACGCATATATGATTCTATCCACTCATTTGTTAGCTGGGTAATAGGTGTTGCCAAAACAAACAGAAAAGCATTTTCCACATTCCGGCTAACTTTGGTCATGTATAACAAATTTGGAATAATCGCATCACCATAAGTTTCAGAAATATAGTTCCAGAAAGCGTGCCCGGCAACTACCGCTTCTTTTCCAGACAACTGATTAAATTTTAAAAACAAATCATTATCTATGGCATCCATTGTTCTGCTATCAAGATCAAAGTTCCAATCCTCTCCGTAAAATGAAACAAGTCCATACTTAAACCAATCAGGAACAGAAAGTAAAGTGGAATTCTTTACCACATCACGCGCACGTCCTCCGTATAGAACTTGATTAATTAAAATTTCAGCAATTCCCATACGCAACTGCTTATCAAGGTCAGCATGAGTCCCATTGAAATAAACACTCATTTTTGTTCCTGCGATTCTCGTGACACCTCCTAAGTTTCCTTGTTCATCTGTTGCAAGGCCTAAATTACTTTGAATAAAATCGTGATAGTTATTATATATCAGAACCTGAATTTTATCTTCAAGCTGGTAGTCCATTTTTTTTTCTAATTCTTCTAGATTCTTTTGCATGAAAACCGACGAATATCGGCCAATTTCCTGCCCTCCATCAGAAACATAAATCTGAAATCTTTCGAATGGCATGTAGGTCCATTCAAAATCCTGATATTGTATTCTGTTTTTACCAAACTCTTGCTGAGACCCATAATAAAATTGAGAATGCAGTTTAACGTTGCAGAAAAATATCAAGTGAAAAAAAAATATTAGAAATTTACGCATGCAGGTCTAAGAAGTAAATTTAATATTTTAATACAAATGAAATTATATGATTTTAAATATCGATTAACGATTTAAAAATTCTAGTAAATGCTAACTGTTTTTTTGAGATATTTATATCACAGATAATTGATTTTATACTTATCAATCATCCTTACATTACAGAATCAATATGAAAATAAAAAAATTCACATTTGGCCCCTTTCAGGAAAACACATTCTTAGTTTATGACTTTAACGGAGAATGTGCAATTATTGACCCCGGTTGTTTTGGAGCAAGTGATCAAAAGGAATTATCTGATTTTATTACTTCAGAAAATTTAAAACCCACCCACTTACTTAACACCCACACACATTTAGATCATATTTCTGGTAATCTTTTCGTTTACGAAAAATATGGTCTCAAACCTCAAATTCATGAGGCAGACTTGCCAATTTTAAACATGCAAGAACAGTCTAGTTTAATGTACGGTCTACCTTGCGAGAAATCTCCGAAACCTGATTTTTTTATTAAAGAGGGGGATAAAATAAATATCGGGAAAATTAGCTTAAATGTGATTTTTGCTCCGGGACATTCACCGGGACATGTAGTTTTTTTCGATGCAATCAGCCAACAACTTATTGGAGGTGATGTTTTATTTTATAACAGTATTGGAAGAACAGATTTACCAATGGGGAATCATGCACAATTAATTGACTCAATAAAATCTAAGATATTTCCACTTGGAGAAAATGTAAAAGTTTATTGTGGACACGGACCGGAAACTATGATTGGATTTGAGAAAAGGACAAATCCGTTCTTAATTGACTAAACAGTTTAGTTGTACAAAACTTTTTATTTCAATATGGTTACATGGCCAACCTTTGAAGCGGCTTTGTTTTCATCGTTTCGGTAGTAAATCTTCCAAACGTAAACATCAATCTGAACTAATTCTCCATTGTTGTTTTTTCTACCATTCCAGCCTTTGGTAATATCCTCTGTTGCATAGATCTGCTCACCCCATCTGTCATAAATTTCCATCCTGAAACTTGAAAGATCAGTGCCGGATAAGTAAGGAATAAACTGATCGTTCAAATTATTTTCGTCGCCTGGTGTAAAGGCATTCGGAACATATAGTGCGACGTCAGGATTAACTATAACAGTATTGTAAGTGGTATCGTTACATCCCCATTGATTGGTTGCAATAAGCATGATATTGTAAGTGCCGGGCTCAGTATAATTCCAAACAGGATTAGTAAGCGTTGAAGAACTGTCTTCAGTTAACTGCCAATAATAAGAAATTGCATTTAGAGATTGGTTTACAAACTGTACCGTAGGATCGATTATGGTTGTTTCATTTGGGTTGGCAACAAATGCGGCTGTAGCCTGAGGGTGAATCCAAATCATATTATTATTAAGAATGGTGTCTGAACAACCATTACCATCAACATAAATATAGGTAACATCGAAATAACCGGTATCTGAATAGGTGTGCAATGGATTTTGAGAACCGCTGATGTTTCCATCACCGAAAAACCATTGTGAATTTCCGTTACCGGGAGCAGGAACATTTGCAGAAAATGTAATATCTGAAGGTACACAGCCCTGACTGAGGTTAGAACTTATTGAGATTACAGGCTGAGGGTAAACAACAATATTCAATTGTCCGTTTGCCGGGCAATTACCACCAATTGAGTATTGAATAGTTGCTGTTCCTGCACCGGCGGCTGCAGGACTAAATGTTCCTGTATTTGGGTTGGTAATTCCGGGACCGCTGAAAGTTCCACCGGGAGAAACTGTTGTTAAATTTACTGCATTGTCCGTTATACAAAATGGTCCCGCAGGATTAATTGTTCCATTGGCGGAGTTATTTACCGTAACCTGAACCGTGTTGGTTACCACACAACCACCCCCACCGGCAGTAAATGTAAGCGTCCAGTTTCCAACTCCTGCAGCTGAAGGATTAAAAACACCGTCTGCATTGTTTCCACTATCTGTCATGCCCGGTCCAGTCCAAACACCGGATCCACCCGCCGGGTTAATTACTGCTGTAAACTGATCTGCCGGCTCGCTTACACAATATGTTTGTGATGGTGGCATAGTAACAGTAAACGGATTAATAACTGTAATTGGAACAGTATCTTGTTTTACGCATCCTCCAAAATTACTTGTAATTGATACAGTATAGACCGTAGAAGTTGAAGGTGTTAGATTGACAGTAGGTGCAGTACCGCTTACACCTGTATTTGGAGACCAACTGTAGGTAAAGTCGTTTGGTGATGCAACTGACTGACAGGTATTAAACCTTGTATTGGGTCTTTGCGCGTAGCTTGCATTTGCAAGTGTCTGAGGACATGCTTGTGTAACATCACTGTAGTAAACGATAAATGATCTGTAACCTGTTGCTGTTTGATTCATTATTGCATTAGAAGTATAATTGCTGGTTGCAACCCAATCGTAGCATATTTCAACTATAATATTCGAAATCCCATCCCACTCATAAGCAGTAGTGAAGTTATGCGTATTCCATCCTGCTGTTACAACATAATTTTGAGGGCCGAATACCTGTTGGTTTACATTCGGCTGAAATGGAACATTGAAGCCTGTTCCGGTTGGATCTAAATCACCAACAGAAGTACAACCAATTTTTACACGGTAGTTTAAGAAAGTGGTGTTCATTCCTGCTGGAATACTTGCAACATTGAAAGCAATGCTTGTTATTTTACCCGGTGTTAAACCTGAAGCAAGTAAATCAGCTGCAGTGTAAAGTATTTGATATTTTTCGTTAGCGTACCAGTTACCGTACGGACTAGGCCATGTAGTTGAGGTGTTTTGAAGAGTTCCATTACCAACTGTTTGAGTTGTTGTTGATGCACAACCGGATGTTGCAGCCGCACATTGAGTTGGCGCACCGCCACCATAATTAAAGGTAACCACAGCTGACTGACCGCCGCAAATTGTGTCTGGAGCAACAGAAGTTGTAACATTTACAAAAATTGTATCGACTACGAATGAGGATGTAGCTGTACATTGACCATCAGTGAAGGAAATATTATATGTTCCTGCAGGTAAATTTGAAAGATTTTGAGTTGCACCGGCCGCATTGTTTGTAAGGTTGGTTGGACCGGTTACTGTTAACGAGTATGTACCTGCGGGTGCGCCGGAAATCAAGTTTATGGTTGCTGATCCGGTACTACTGCCCAAACATGTTGGAACAATACTGGATGCATATATTGAACTTGGGGTATTAGTAAGTGAGATATTGACTGAATCTTTACATCCTGTAGTTGGATTTGTATATGAAAGGTAGTATGGTTGCCATGTACTTGCAATTGGATTTGGGATGGAAATACAGTTGCCGTTACCAATTACCGCATATGGCCAATTTGCATCGTACCATACAATGTTGGTTGCTCCTGCTGGGGCACACAAATTAGCAGTAGTACCGCAGAAGGTTGTATTTTGTGTAATCTGGTTGACTGTTTGGGTTGTTGTAATCTTAACAGAGTCTTTACAACCACTGGAGTTATTGAAAACTACAGTATAAAAAGAGTTGTTAACAGGATTGTTTACGGTAAGATTTGCAGTATTGGCACCTGGAATCACAGTTCCATTTGAATTATACCAAACGTAATTGGTTCCTGAAGGCGCGGCTACCGTCGCTGGACTTAAACAAAAATTCTGTACATCAGTGTAAAACAAGGGAGGACTAACGCCAACCGTTATTATACTGTCTGCTGTACCGCAGGCAGGGTGAGAAACTGTGACCGAATATTGACCAGGTGATAGTCCTGTGGCATTGGCGGCCGTCGAGACGACTGCATTGTTAGACATATTTACCCAAGAATAAGTGTAGTTACCGAGCGAGCTACCGGATGCAACTATGGACGCCGAACCTGAATTTCCTGTGGCACAAGAAGGAGTAGTATTTACGCTCTGAATACCAACGGTAGACGGAACTATTGTTGCCGCAATGGTCACATTACAACCATTTTGAGCGGTAGCAATCAATGTGTATACATTTCCTATAACGGCATTACTTACAATTAGGGTGTCGTTTGTCGCGCCTGCAATTGGAGTCATGTTGTTGGGGCCATACCATTGATAACCAACAAAACCTGCAGGACCCACAAGAGTAGCACTGGTAGAACCACAGAAATTAATTGGGATTGTTGGATTACCACACCATGCATCAACATAAGCGTAGCCAAAATGACCACCCAATGCACAATCAAATGAACGAAACTCAATCTGTATATTTTGTCCAATGTAAGCTGATAGGTTAACACCAATTGTGGTCCAGTTTTTAAAATAAACGGCAGAGGTTGTTGGGAAACCGCCGGGACCGACATAACTTACGGAAGGGTTATAAATGAAACTTGGATCAGTTGCTGCCTGAGAAACGTTGATAGAGTAAGCCGCGCATCCACCTATTGTATTTCCATTCTGATCAAGAATGTTAATTGCAAACTGAGGCTGTTCCTGCGCCGCATGACTTACCGGATCATGCAAAACGATTGCGTATTGAAATGTGTACTGTGCATTTGCCTGACTAACAGTCATTGGAAAAACCAATCGCTCTGTTTCAGAGCCATAATTTGCATTTCCCAAACGTGCAGAAATTCCACTTCCAAAAGGGGAAACCAATGGAATGGTAGCAAGACCGGTAGTTGGGTTGATAGAAAGTGAATCATAACCAATAAGCGGCCCATTTGCCGGGTTATTGTTTGTTGCCGGAATTGTTGTTAGGGTGTGTCTAGCCAGTGGATCTGAAACCGGCGCGTTTGAACCATTACTTACAAATCCATTTGTCCAAACAGGAGCCGTGGCCCATGAGGTACCAGCTAATGTATAGGTAGAACCGGTCCAGTTGGTAAAATTTCCATTTTCAAATCCCGCATTTGGGCAATTTGGATTGTTTATCGTTGGGAGACTAGGAATAACTTTACTTGATTCATGCTGATGGGTGTGAGCCGAACGACTAGTATTTGATGAATGTGCTTTATGCCATTGAGATGCAAGATTTATTATTTCATTCCAATCTGCTGGCGCAATATTTCTCTTCTTTAACTCTTGTCTTGCAACCTCCCGGTTAAATGGTTTACCTTTAATCTGGTTAAGGTCTCTCAATTCGAAAATCAGTCGCTCGTGTTTATTTAAAATTGCTTGATTTTGAGCAAAACAAATACCTGTAACGAGTACAACAAGAAAGGTGAGATATATTTTTTTCATAATTTATTAAACAAAATGTTTAAATCTTAACGATTCTATAACCCACTAAGGTAACCATTTACATAATTTCAACCCAACCAAATTCGGAAAGTATTTAATAATAAATATAATTGCTTGATTTTCAAAAATATAAAATCACCTTATTGTTGTGGTGCCTGCATAATTGTACCACAATTCTTGCATGTGCATAATTCTTTATCTGAATAGAATTTATTAAAAACACTCTGAAATTGGGTTGTAATGTCGCTGAGCGGAAAGTAGTCTTCATAGAGTTTATTGTTACAACTTTCACAAAACCAAAGTAAACCATCTTGTTCTCCTGCTCTTCTTTTTCGCTCAATTACCAAACCGATGGTATCTTTAAAACGTGTGGGATTATGCGGAACTTTTGGCGGTAAAAGAAATATTTCTCCTTCTTTGATTGGTACCTCAACACATTTGCCATCTTCCTGAATTTTAACCACAATATCTCCTTCAAGCTGATAAAAAAACTCTTCACCTTCATTATAGTGAAAATCTTTTCTAGAGTTAGGACCTCCCACAACCATAATAATAAACTCTGCATCTTTATAAACTACTTTATTATTTACAGGTGGCTTGAGTAAATGTCGGTTATCATCTATCCATTTCTTGAAATTGAAAGGTTTTTGAATACTCATGGTGGAAATTTTGTACTAAGTTAAAAAGTCTTTTGTTTTAGCAAATGGAAATAAAATTATTTTTACACTTCATAAAATTTAAAAACTCTAATGCAAATTGATTTCACGGGAAAAAGAGCCATTGTATGCGGTAGCACACAGGGAATTGGGTTGGCTGTGGCAAATTGTCTAGCCGAAGCCGGTGCACATGTTACACTTTTAGCTAGAAACGAAGACAGATTGAAGGAAATACATCAACATCTTCCTTGCAAAAAGGATCAAATACATGAATACCTTGTTGCAGACTTTTCAGAACCTGAAATTTTAGGGAAAAAAGTAAATGAACAAATTAAAAATTCTGGAGGATTCGACATATTAATCAATAACACCGGAGGTCCAAAGGCCGGGCCGATTTTAAATGCACTAGAAGAAGAATTTAAAAACGCATTCAACAATCATCTTTTATGCAATCATGTACTGATGAATTGCTGTGTTAATTACATGAAAGAAAAAAAATTCGGCAGAATTGTAAATATAATTTCAACGTCTGTTAAACAGCCATTAAAAGGTCTGGGTGTTTCAAATACTATACGTGCCGCGGTAGCAAACTGGTCTAAAACACTTTCATCAGAAGTTGCACCATTTGGAATAACTGTAAACAATGTATTGCCCGGAGCAACATCTACACAAAGACTGGAAGAGATCATCAAAAATAAATCTTCAAAAAACAATGTGAATACCGATGCAATAGTTGAAGAGATGATAAACGAAATTCCAGCAGGTCGTTTTGCCCGTCCGGAAGAGATTGCAAATGCTGTTGCTTTTCTCTGCTCTGAACAGGCCGCTTACATTACAGGCATTAACCTCCCCGTAGATGGAGGCAGGACCATGTGCTTGTAACTTTTTGATAATCAATTAACATTTCAGTGTTCACAAAAACACCAACCCTTGAATTTCAGCCGGAAAATTAAAAAATAGATTTGCCCAAGCAATAAGCAAATCAGTTTTGAAATTTACAACATCTTTTTTATCACAAATCAAAACTCTTTTACTAACGTGTTTGGTTTTAACTGCGGCTTATTTAAAAGCACAAGAAGAAACAAACAACAACAAACACTACCCTTCAATTCTGCTTGGCGTTGGCGCCATGAAATTTACAGGTGATGTTGGTAAAAAAACGAATTTAAACCCCTTAAATGATGCAAGACTTGCTTATTATCTTAAGGCTGAGTACCGATTAGGCAAACACCTTGGATTAATGATTGGTGGAGTTTATGGAAAACTTGCAGGTAATGACTTTTCAAAAGAATCAACACTCAACTTTGAATCAAAAGCTTTACAGGCAGACTTTAACCTAGTCACATATTTTGACCATTTATTTAAAAATAATCAGGAAGTCTCTCCGTATTTATCTGCAGGTATAGGTTACCTGATGTTCGACCCATACGGAGACTTGAAACGTGGCGACTTGAAATATTACTATTGGACAGACGGAAGTATCAGGGATCAGCCTGAAACACAGGCCAATCAGCTGACCTCAAATTTCATAAAAAGAGATTACTCTTACGAAACCCAACTTAAAGATTCTTTAAATAATTACAGTAGGTCTTCAATAACTATTCCAGTTGGTTTGGGATTGGATTGGCAAATAGGAAGTCTTCACCGTTGGGATGTTCAGGTAGGTTGTAATTACAACATCATTCTTTCTGATTATGTTGATAATTTCAAATCAGGAGGAAACGACAGTTACCTGATGGCGCACATAGGAGTCAAATATACTTTTGCACCCAAGCCAAAGCCATCAGCAAATGATATAAATTTTGAAGAAATTGAAAAGGCAGATTTGGATGAAGACGGCGTTCCCGACAATATTGATAAATGCCTTTCAACTCCAAAGGGTGTTAATGTAGATAAAAACGGCTGTCCTCCGGACACAGATGAGGATGGCGTACCAGATTATAATGATAAGGAGCCGGGCACAGTTAAAGGTGCGTTTGTGAATGAGGATGGTATAACAGTAAATATGGATAGCCTTGCTTACAGGCAAATTATGTGGGATTCAACAGAAGTTGCAAATAGAGAAGCATTGGAACAAAATAAAATTAAAAGTGGAAATGTAGAGGTAGTTGGTTCAAGCAATAATTTATCTAAACATGAAAAATTACCCGTTGAGATAAGACCTGCTGATTTGAACAAAGATGGAATAATATCAGTTGATGAAATTGCCAGAATTATTGATGGATTCTTTGAAGGTACGAACGAGTTCAATGTTGAAAAAATAAACAAATTAATCGATTACTTTTTTGATCAGTAGGTTGACTGAATAAACAAAAACAAGCAAAATGATAAAATACTCTTTCATTGGTTTTAATGCTTTGATTTTACTGCTTGCCGGTTTGTTTTTTGCTGATACATTAAACGTATCTCATAACCTGCCTGCTACGCTTAAGCCCGGAGAGGAAGTAACAGTAGAGTTTAAGATAAAAAAAGATGTGAGCATACAATTTGCAAAGTTTCAGCTTGATATTCCTGATGGTTTGACAGTATCAGAATCTGAATCAAAATCAGGTCAATTTTCTTCAACAAGTTCACAAGTAAAAATAATTTGGATGCAGTTTCCTAACGAAAATGAAGTTGCAATAAAAATAAAACTGAAAGCAAAGGAGGATGCATCCGGTATTAAAAACATAACAGGCAAATTTCAATACGTTACAGGGAATGAAAAAATGGCAGCAGAAATAGGGCCTCATGAATTAAAAATATCGTCTGACAACATTTCTGCAGATAACAAAGAGAAGAAGGAAAATCCAAGTCAGAATAATAACTTCGGAGATAATAAAAATGATGAAAATTCTAATGCCGTAAAAGTATCCAGGACACTTTCAAAAGATTCAGAAAAAGGAACATTTAAAGTAGAAATAAAAATCAGTAAGGAAAATATTAAAGGATTTGCCAAATACACAGATGTTATTCCCGAAGGATTAAACGCATACAGCGGGGCAGGAAGCAATGGTGCAACATTTAAATTTGTAGACGGAAAGGTTTCTTTCATTTGGGCAACATTACCCAAAGAAGAACAAATTACAGCATCCTATTTCTTAAAAACAAACAAAGAATTTACTGAGAACCCTTTGCTCACAGGTTCCTTTTCTTACTTAGAAAATGAACAGGCTATGAAAATGAAATCGGAAGATGTAGAAGTTGCTGTAGTAGAAAAAATAGTTCAAAACAACGAAACTTCAAATGAAAAAAAGGAGGAAATAAATAACAATATTAATCCTGTTTCAAGCAACTCAACTGTTACAAATCAAAATACGGAAGACACTACAGCTAAATCAGTAAAAATCGAAAAAGAAAATATATCTAAAAAGGAAGAAGAAAAAATTGTCAGTAACAATGAATCATCAGACAAAGAAAACCAGAAGAAATTAATTGAGGAAAATAAAGAAAATAAAAATGAGGTTACAATTAATGAAACAAAGACACCGGAAAAAGAAACCACTACAAATAATAATGTCACCAAAAAACCCGACGATGCTATTGCAGGCCTCAATTTCCATATACAGATTGGAGCATTTAACAATGCACCCGGCATAGATTATTTTACCCGGGCTTTTGGGATAACCGATAAAATTTTCACTGACATGAACGATGGTCTCACAAAATATATGACAGGTAAATTCTCAGATTATAAAGCTTCCAGAGATCATAGAGAAAATATAAAGTCAAAAGGTGTGAACGGAGCATTCGTAACAGCTTATAATAGCGGTAAAAGGATCACAGTTCAGGAAGCCTTGATGCTACTTAATCAGAAGTGGTATAAATAAACTATAGCTTATAATTCCCTCCGGTATTTACGCAAACAACCTTTTCCCCGTTTAAAAAAAATCCTTCCGAAATTAATTTAAAGATTGCGTAAAACATTTTACTGTTGTAAATCGGATCTAAACTGATACCGTAATCTTTACTGAAATTTTCACTGAAATTTCTTAATGTTTCATCGCTTTTGGCATATCCGCCGAAATGAAATCTGTGATTCAAAATAATGTTTTCCGGAAGCTTATCTAGTGATAGTAAATCAGCAATTTTGGTTTCGAAGTATTCACTTGCCTGTAACACCGGAATTCCTAAAACTTTTTGTCCTTGATTTAATCCCTGGTAAATTCCTGCGGCTGTACCTCCAGTACCGCAAGCACAACAGATCCAATCAAAATCTTCCTTTACTAAACCAGGAATCTCTGCACATCCTTTCACTGCCAAATCATTACTCCCGCCTTCAGGTAGTAGATAAAAATTACCAAACTCATTCTTCAAATTTTCAATGAAATTTTTTTCTTCTTTTCTTCGGTACTCATCCCTGGAAACGAATTTAAATTCCATTCCCATATTTCTCGCAGCGTTAAGAATTCTATTTGAATTTGAATTTAGTTCGTCTCCGCGTATAATTCCTATTGTTTGAAGTTTGTATTCTTTTCCTGCCGCCGCTGTAGCATAAATGTGATTTGAATACGCGCCACCAAAGGTGAGCAGCTTTTTTTTACCTACAGCAATTGCCTGCTCCAGGTTGTATTTTAGTTTAAAAAACTTGTTGCCATTTATTTTCTCACCAATATGCTCCAAGTTCAGAATGCGAACATCAATTCCTAGTTTATTAAACTCTGGATGATCTAATTTTATCAAATTTAATTTGGTAAGCACAGCTAGCAAATTTAAACCGAAATGTCCTCTGCCATATTCGGTAAATCTCGTTTTTTTTCGATAAAGTGATGTTTTTTAATAATTATGCTTTACATCATTTCTTATCTTTGAGCTTTAATTTTTATTATGAAAGTAAAACAGCACCTATATCATAGCCGCGAGTCCATAATGGATGGTTTAAAATCCATAAACGCAAAAGATTCTGATCTTCATTTTCTTTTTTCAGATAAATCGTATTTAGAAGATGATGAAATTTTGAAAACTATTAAAGAAGTTTTTACAGGAACCGTTCTTGCCGGTTGTTCAACTTCAGGAGAAATTGGAGAGAAAAAGTTTGCTGAAAAATCAATGGTTATCACCTCTGTAAAGTTTGAAAAATCTTGTGTGAAGAAAAGTTGTTTTCATCTGAATGATGTCAACGATTCAAGAAAAGCAGGAGAACAAATTGCCCGTGATTTACAAATGGAAGGCCTTAAACATGTTTTCATTATTTCAGATGGTATAACAGTTAATGGCACCAGATTGCTTGAAGGAATTAATTCTGTATACAATAAAAGCGTAAATGTTTCAGGCGGTCTTGCAGGAGACAATGCTGCATTTGTAAAAACATATGTTGCAGATATGGAGAACAATTTTGTTTCAGACATGGTTACTGCTATTGGCTTTTATGGGGAATCGATTACAACAGGATGCAGCTCTTTTGGTGGATGGGATAGTTTTGGAATTGATCGTGTGGTTACAAAAAGCAAAGAAAATGTGGTTTATGAAATTGATGGTCAGCCGGCTTTGGATTTATACAAATCCTACTTAGGTGATATGTCAAAAGATTTGCCCGGCTCAGCTTTATTTTTCCCTCTTGAAATGCGTGAAAGCGAAGATTCTGAGTTGTTGGTGAGAACAATTTTAGGTGTGAATGAAACAGATAAAAGTCTCACTTTTGCAGGGAACCTTACTGAAGGCTCTTATGTACGTTTGATGAAGACTAACGTTAATCGTGTAATAGATGGGGCAGGAAAGGCTTCAACTTTACTTAAGGAAAGTGTTGATACTGACACTAATTTGTTACTTATGGTTAGCTGTGTTGGGAGAAAATTAGTTCTAAAACAATTGGTGCAAGACGAAGTAGATGCGGTAACTGAAAACTTTTCAGATAAAACAATTTTCACAGGATTTTATTCAAACGGAGAAATTTCTAAATTGAAATATCATGATGTTTGTCGTCTGCACAACCAAACCATGACAGTTACATCGATTTCTGAGGGATGACCAATGATTTTCACAGGCTACTGAAGCGTCAAATTAAGGAACATTTTGGAGGGCTGGATAAAGTTCCGGATAATCTTGTACCTTTTCTTAACGCTGTAAATTTATCTTACGGTGACTTTGATAAAGATTTGGAACATGTTGAACGAATTTTAAAAATCAGTTCTCAAGAATTATTTAAATCCAACAAAGAACTCAACTCGTTAAACGAAAAAAACGAGCAAATAATAAAGGAAAAAACCACGAATCTTCAGAGAGCTACCCACGCCTTACAAAGTGCAGAGAAAATTTCAAACCTAGGCAATTTCAGTTGGCATATTAAATCCGGAAACCTAGATGTATCAGATCAATTTTCGAGTATTACAGGATTTAAACCGGATGGGCAGAAAAATGACCTAGATGATTTGTTGACGTTATTTAATGAACATGAATTGATCCGTACTTCCATAGAAAATTGCATCAATACCCAAGAAAAATTTCAGATGGAAACCATTAGCATAAAAAATGATAGCCGATATTTTCAATTAGAAGGCGATCTGATTAAAGATACTGACCATGGAAATGAAATTTTGTTCATCGGCGTTTTAAAGGACAATACTGCTTTTAGGCTTAGAGAATTAGAAAGAGATGAAATTTTTGAAGCATTGGAGCATTATAAAAATGCTATAGATAGCGCAGGGATTGTATCGATTACTGACGCAAAAGGTGTCATCACTTACGTAAACGAAAAATTCTGCGAAGTAAGTCAGTACACCAAAGAGGAATTGATAGGATCTAGGCATAACATCATTAACAGCGGTTTTCACCCCAAGGAATTTTTTGCAGGTATGTGGAAGGAAATTATTTCCGGTAATACCTGGAAAGGTGTAGTAAGGAATAAGAAAAAAGATGGAAGTTTTTATTGGGTGGACTCCACTATTGTACCGTTTTTCAAAAATGAAAAAATTGATCAGTACATTTCTATTCGTTTTGATATAACTGACAAAATAAATTTTCAGGAGAAAATAGAACAGCAAAGAAGTTTCTATGATACCATTTTAAACAACATGCCGGTGGACATTGCTGTTTTTGACACTAATCACCGTTATTTATTTGTCAATCCATTTGCTGTTCACAACGATGAGGTAAGATCTTTTTTAATTGGCAAAACCGATTTTGAATATTGCGAACATTACGGTAAGGATATTAAGATTGCCGAGAAGAGAAGGGCTTTGTTCAATAGAGCAACTAATTTGTCCGATGTTGTTGAGTTTATAGACAAATCCGTAAGGAAAGATGGAAGCGATGGCTTTATGTTAAGAAGATACTTCCCAATCCTGGATAAAAATTCTGTGTTGCTATATGTGTTAGGCTTTGGAATTGACATCACAGATAAAATGCAACAATCTATCAAACTGGAAGAATCACTGGAAGAAAAAGAGGCATTATTGGGTGAAGTACACCACCGCGTAAAAAATAATCTGGCACTTGTTATGGGATTGGTGGAAATGCAGGGAGCAAGAACCGACAATGAATACTTGAAATCTCAACTCAGTGAAATTCAGCATAGAATTTCTGCCATGGCATTAATTCATGAAAAATTGTACAAGTCTGCTAATTTCTCCAAGATTGACCTGAGCGATTACCTACAAGACTTCGTGAAATTTCTATGCGGATTTTTCAGCAAAGGGAAAAAGGTTAATTTACACTTCGATATTGATCAGATTTTTGCATCTACTAAACGTGCCATTCCTATTGCTTTAATAGTGAATGAACTGGTTACAAACAGCTTTAAGTATGCTTTTCAAGACAGAGCCTCAGGTGATATTTTTATAAGCCTAAAGCAAATTGGAGAAAGCCAGGTGTTGACTGTACGTGATAATGGACCGGGTATTCCGGGAGATAAAGATTTAACAAAATCAAACTCGCTAGGTTTTAAATTATTGAATATCTTTACAAAGCAACTTAAAGGAAAATACGAGTTTGAAAACAATTCGGGTTTATCAATTAAAATAAGTTTTACCAATGAGCAAGAAGGTACTAATAGTTGAAGACGAACATTTGGTGGCGCACCTTGTTGAAACCTATGTGAACAGCAGTGGATGTTGTGAGGTTATTGGTTCTGTTGATAATGGAGACGAGGCAATTGAAATCGCGAAAAAAGAAAAACCCGACTACATACTCATGGATGTTAGAATTGAAGGTAAAAAAGACGGAATAGAAACTGCTCTGGATATCAATCAATTTTCTAACACACCAATTATTTACACATCAGGTAACAGCGATGAGAAGACGATTGCACGAGCCAAAGCTACCAACATGGTTGCATTTTTAGTTAAGCCTTTAAATAGAGAAGAGCTGGTCTCGGTTCTTTGCCTCAAAAACACATAGGACTGAATTTTGCTGTTTTTTTCATTCATTTTTTCACTTATAAAATAGTACCTTTGTACTCTGATTTACCCTAAGTAATTTTTTATGCCCTCGGGATCCATATCATTCAGCAGGCTCGAAAGTTTATTAATTGAAAGCTGTCAGGCCGGAACCTTTATCACCAATTTGAAAGGGACTCTTTTAGATTGTAATCAGTCATTTTACGAAATTTTTGGCTTTCAATCTAAAGAAGAGATTTTAAAAGTAAATGCCCTTGAATTTTACAGGAATCCCGAAGATCGTTTGGCATATCTGAACTTATTGTCCGATAATGGTTCGGTTAGAAATTATAAAATTGAATCAAGGAAAAAAGACAACACTGTGTTGTTTTACAGCATTAACTCAGATTTTTATACGGATGAGTCTGGGGATACTTACATAATCGGTTCAATACTGGATATAACTGCAGAATCTATCTCAAGTTTAGAATTAAGTGAAAGTGAAAAGCGTTATAAAGATTTATTTGAGAACAGTCTTGAGCTGATTCAGAGTTTTGACTCGAATGGCATGCTCTTATTTTGCAACAAAAGTTGGCATGACAAACTTGAATACAGCGAAGAGGACATAAAAAAATTAAATTTATTTGACATTATTGCAGATGAATATAAAGAACATTGTGGTCTTATGTTTCAAAATGTAATGAAAGGACAATCGATTAAAAATGTTGAAGTAGAGTTTGTCTCAAAATCGGGTAAAAGGATATTTCTTGAAGGAAATATTGTACCATTGATTAAAAACAAACAGCTCGTTGCTACACATGGATTTTTTAGAGATATTACAGATAAGAGTCTTGCAATTAAGAAAGTAAACGAGCAGGAAAAAATTTTACAGACCGTTTTTAATACTGTTCCAATATGTTTATACATTAAAGATAGCAAGGGTAAATATATTTTAAATAATAAAATGATGGAAGACACCCTTGGAACAAATGTAGTCGGTAAATTAGATTCGCAGGTATTTCCAGCCAATAGCTGTCATTTGCTGAATACCACAGATGCTGAGGCGATCAATAATCCTGAAAAATTAATTCGATATGAGTTTGATGTAGATTTCAACGGTGAAACCAAACAATTTTTTTGCGGAAAGAAATCAATTTTAGACGTAAATAAGGGTGAACCAATTCTTTTCGGATTTTCTGTAGATATTACGGATTTGAAAAATTCTAACAAAAAGATTGAAGAGAGTGAGCGCATCCTGCAATCCATAATAAACAACACTCAGGGTGGATTCATGCTTTTTTCATTGGATAAAAAAACATTAATAGCGGAAATAGAATACAGCAATTCTTTTGCGAAGGAAAATTTAAATTTGAAATCTGAAAAAATTGATTTTACCACCACTTTCAATTTTCTTGATAAACTTATTCTTGAGAAGTTAATAAATGAACCTTCGGTAACGTTAAATTACGAATGGCAAAAGAAAATTGAAGGCGACTTATTCGTTTATAATCTTAGATTCTCAACCATAGAAAGCATTGAAGGTAAACCGAAAGTATTGGTTTTCATTTTTGACATAACAGAACAAAAAAGATTGATTCAAGAGCTTGAAGTGAACCTGAATGAAAACAAAGTTTTAATTGGAGAAGTGCATCATCGTGTAAAAAACAATTTAGCCATAATAGATGGAATTCTTGAATTAAAAAAGCATAAAGTGACGGATATTGATCTTCAAAAGAATATCACTGATATTCAGATGAGAATTAAAAGTATTGCGCTTGTTCATCAAAAACTTTATCAGTCGGGTAACTTCTCAACCATTAAAATTATTGATTATATGGATGAACTGTCCAATCACTATAAAAAGATTTTTGATGCCGACAATACAAAGAACATCAGATTCAGAATTGATATTAATTCTGAATACTCATTAAACATGAATAAATCTATTTCATTGGGCTTATTGTTAAGCGAACTAATTTCGAATAGCTGTAAATATGCTTTATCAAGCAACGGCCTGGAGATAAAAATTGCAATTGCTGATAGAGATACCGGCTACGAACTGAGTTATGAAGATTCAGGAAATGGACTACCCGAATCAATTAAAAATTTGAAAAGCGGGGGATTTGGTTTCAGATTAATTGATAATCTAATTAAACAGCTTAAAGGTACTTGTGAAATATTACCTTCAAAAAATTTCAAATTCAGAATGGAATTTTCAAAATAAAAATTTAAATGAAAAAAAGAATTGTCATCGTTGAGGATGATTACATCATACAGGAATTACACAAACATTACGTAGAGAATCTGGGTCATGAGGTTGTTGCGGCTTTTACCAGCGGCGAAGAGGCCATTGAATATTTTTCGCATTCAACAGCAGATTTGATTTTGATGGATATCCGTCTTGAAAATAGCCTTGATGGGATTGAGACCATGAAAAAAATTCAAGCCATTCGTCCAATACCTGTAGTTTACATCAGCGGCAACACAGAAGAAACGAATCTCAAGAGAGCCATTAACACCAATATGAAAGGCTTTCTTTCAAAACCATTGGCACCTGGAGAACTTGAAGAAATAATTGACTCCATCAACAATCTTACAGATTCAATCCTGTACGCAGAACGTATACAAAAGGCCATCTTCCCTCAAAGATCTGATGTACATAAAATTTTCTCTGAAAGTGTTTACCTCAATAGGCCGAAAGACATCATCAGCGGTGATTTTTGCTTTATGGTTCCTAAAAAAAATCACAACGAAGTTATCGGCGGACTTGGCGATTGCACAGGCCACGGAATACCTGCGGCTCTTCTATCTGTTTTGTGTCATGAAATCCTTAGGAGTAACTCAAAAAAATTCCGAGACTTAAAAAAGATTATTGAAAGACTAAATAACAGCATCATCAGAAATCTTTCACGCCTTGACAAGGAAAACAGAGTTTCAGACGGATTGGATATGGTTATGTTTCGCATTTTACCCCTTGAATCGGTGATTGAGATTGCAGGAATTAAAAGGCCTTTCATTCATTATAAATCAAATGAAAATACTCACGAATTTCACAACCTTAAAGGCCAATCCATAGGTACTCCTTTTGAGGGTGATACGGCGATTCCTTTTTTGAGAATCAATTACCAGCCGGGTGATTATTTTTATTTTTTCTCTGATGGAATAACCGACCAGTTCGGTGGGCCAGGCGCTAAGAAATTAATGAAAACAAGATTACTTGATTTTTTAGAAAAATCATATGCACTCACCCCGGACCGTAGAGAAATTGAGCTGGAAATTTTTCTGAGAAAATGGCAAGGAAATTTGGGCCAAACCGATGACATGTTGTTCGTAGGTATTTGCCCATCTAAAATCAATAAAAAATATATTAATCAAAAAAACAATTAAACATGTACGGACTAGTTAACAAAGCAATTCAGGATTTAGTTTGTGAAAAATTCGGAGAAGACAAATGGATCGAAATAAAAAAAATGACAGGTTTTGAAGACGATTTTTTTATTGGTCTTCAACCTTATCCGGATAAACTCACCTATGATTTGGTAAAGAATGCATCAAAAGTACTGGGAGCAGATGCCTCAGTAGTTATGGAGGCGTTTGGAGAGTATTGGATTTTATACACTGCAAACGAGGGCTATGCCGACATGATGGACCTTGCAGGAGATACGCTTGTAGATTTTTTGAATAACCTGGATATGTTGCACACCAGAGTAACCAATGTTATGCCTGAGCTTGTTCCACCACAATTCAGTACGCGAAACGAAACATCTAATTCAATTGATTTAGAATATCGTTCAAAACGTGAAGGTTTAACACCAATGGTGGTGGGTTTGTTGCGCGGATTAGGTAAACGCTTTGGGAAAGAATGTAAGATAACACACATTCAAGAGAAAAATGAGCAAAACGATTGTCATGTTTTCAGAATAGAATGGTAATATCAAAATAATACAGCTATTAAATGAAAGCTCCTGAAACTCCAATGAATGAATCTGAACGCTTGCTTGCGCTTCACAGTTATCAGATTTTGGATACTTTGGATGAAGAGGAGTATGATTCAATTACACGAGTTGCATCAGAAATTTGTCAGACACCCATTGCAGTAATAAGTTTAGTAGATCAAAACCGTCAATGGTTCAAATCAAAAATTGGCCTGGAGGCCAGTGAGACCGCAAGAGAGGTTTCTTTTTGTGGGCACGCCATTAATAACCCGAATGATGTTTTTGTTGTAACTGATGCAAGAAATGATGATCGATTTCATGATAATCCACTTGTTGTTGGTGATCCGCATGTAGTATTTTATGCAGGCGTTCCACTAGTGGATGAAGATGGCTTTGCACTGGGTACAATATGTACTTTAGATAACAAGCCAAGGAGTCTTAATGAAAACCAATTAAATGCGCTTAAGATTTTATCTAAAAAAGTGATTACTCTTCTCTCACTTAAAAGAAGGAGTATGCTACTTGAGCAGGAGAAGAAGTTCTTACTGGATGCCATTAATTTTTGCTCTCCTTTCTACATGATTTTGGACGCAAAGGGAAAAATAATTGCTCACGGAAGTAATTACAGGAAAACTATACCTAATCTAGAAGTTGGGAGTAAGTTCAACGATTTTTTTACATGGGAAACAAGTTTCAGCATAGAAGAAGTATTTGAAAAAAATATCGTACCACGTAAACTTCTTTTTTATGATGCGAAAGAAGGTAATTTAAAATTTAAATGCTCCATAAAAAGATATGATGCACATACAATTATTTTATTTTCAACTGCTGTGATCAACAGTCAACTTCCTATTGGAAATTACAAGTTGAATTTGAATGATTTTCCGAAGCACGATTACATTACTGAATTTCTTTTCTTGCAGCAGGCGGCCACCAAAGGACTGGAAGACTCAAAGAAACTCAACGAGAATCTACTGAGTAAAAATAAAGAATTAGAAGTAGCACGTCAGGACCTGCTCAACTTAAATCTTGGATTAGAAAAGAAAGTTGAAGAAAGAACCCAAAAGATTAAAAGTCTTGCATTATTTCCAGAACAAAACCCGAATCCCGTTTTTGAAGTAGATTTTCAAGACAAAAAAATTACCTATTTAAATCCGGTAGCGAAACAAAAAATAAAAAATTCTGAAAAATTTTCTTTTGAAGAAATTACCGGTTTTTTTAAAATCAGTGAGGAGACCATTAATAAAAGAGACAATTCTAAATCTGAATTTCAATTGGATGGAAATTACTATGAAAGAAATATTTCTTTCATACCTGATAAGCCAATATTTAGATTATATCTCCATAACATTACTGAAATCCGATTGAAGGAAAAATTAGAGAAAGAAAAAAATAAAGCCTTCGTTAATCAGCAGAAAATACTTCTTGAAATACGTAGTCTCAACCAAAACCTTTCTTTAGAAGATAAATTAAAATTCATTTACAAAAAAACTTCTGAAATATTGGGATGTCAAAGATGTTCCGTGTGGCTATACAATGAAGATAAAAACGCCATTACCGCCGATTTTATTTATCTTTCTCCAACCAATGAATTTGTTCCCGGATTAAGTCTTTACAGCAAGGATTTTCCTTTGTACTTTAAGGCGCTCGAAACAAAAAATGTAATCGAAGCTTATGATGCAGAAACGCATCCTGCCACCGCAGAATTTGCTCAACCTTATTTACGGCCTCTCAATATAGTTTCCATGTTGGATATTCCTTTGCTTCAGGCCGAAAAATCCATTGGGGTAATTTGCAATGAATATGTAGGAAATAAAAAAGAATTTAACGACAACGACATTTCATTTGCGCGTTCTGTTGCAGACGTAATTGTTTTGGCTTACGAAACCGAACAACTTAAAATATCGAAAAATGAGTTGGTTAAGAAAAATCAATCATTAAAGGAGGCAATGGAACGTCTTGTGGCAATGCAAGCAGATATCATACAGCAGGAAAAACTGGCTACTTTGGGAATGCTAATTGCAGGAATAGCACATGAAATCAATACACCTTTAGGGGCAATCAAAGCTTCCAACGAAAATATTGATAACACTTTGGGTACAGTTTTGCTTGGGCATACTGCAGAAATGGATGGCGAACTGTTTAAAAATGCAGTTTCATTATTGGTACACAGAAAGAATCAAAAAACTGTATTAAGCACACGCGAAGAGAGGAATTTAATAAAGACGATTGATTCAGATTTCAGAGCAAAGTTTGAATCATTAACAGATCGATCAGGCTTCTTCTCA
This sequence comes from Bacteroidota bacterium, assembly GCA_046302135.1. Taxonomy (GTDB): domain Bacteria; phylum Bacteroidota; class Bacteroidia; order B-17B0; family Aurantibacillaceae; genus AM-1111. The sequence goes on from JBKCIQ010000101.1 coordinate 33,178, forward strand.
AGAAAAATATACGAATTGGGGTTTGAGAAGGTTGAAGAAGAATTGATACCATTTATAAATCATCCGAAAAGCCTGGAGCTGTTCACTTTTGCATCCAGTATGTCCAATGTGTTGAAGTCGGTTAAAACAATTGGTCTTGCAGTGGATAAGGCTACCAGTGTTGTAAAAGCTCTGAATCAATTTTCTCATGGAAATATCAACAAAGAGCAGGCTGAATTTAATTTAAAGGAAAGTTTAGACAACATCATTACTTTGTTGTGGAACAGAATTAAAAAAGGAGCGCAGGTTACAGTAGAAATTGGAAATGACATTAGCGTATTCGGTAACCAGGAAGAGTTGTCACAGGTTTGGACAAACATTTTAAACAATGCACTGCAGGCCAGTAACGATCAGTGTGCGATTAAAATAACCTACAAAAAATCAGATGGATTTCATCATATAGTACTTTCAAATAATGGCCCTCAGATACCACCTGAGTTTCTACCAAAAATATTCGATCCATTTTTCTCAACCAAGAAACGTGGTGAGGGTACCGGCTTGGGTCTTAACATTGTAAAGAAAATAATTGAAAAACATAACGGTAGAATTAGTTGTATAAGTACAGAATCTCAGACTGATTTCTTAATACAGTTGCCGATTTCTCAAGCCACAGATAATTAATTTTTACCATTTAAAGGATATTTCTTCACATTTAACGAATTGAAGACTAATTGATTTGACTTTGTTTCTATCTTACAGGCACAATTATGAAGAATATTGCAATACTTTCAGTTGATGACGAAAAAATCATCCTTGACTCCATCAAAATTCAGCTGGAGAAAAATTTTCAGAACCAATATATTTTCGAATATGCTGAAAGTGCGGATGAAGCACTGGAAGTTGTGGAAAGTTTAATTCAGGGTGAGATTGATATTTTACTGATTTTATCGGATTATCAAATGCCAGGAATGAAAGGTGATGAATTTGCAACAACACTCAAAACAAGGTTACCAAAAGTTAATATTGTTATGCTCACCGGACAAATGCCTAATGAGAAATCAGAAGAATTGCTTGATAAAAATATCATCTTAAAGGTAATCCATAAGCCATGGAAAGAATCTGATTTGATTGATCTCATTACGCAACTTTCAGCTGATGTTACCCACTAGAACAATATTGCTTATCGATGATGAATTCATCATTTTAGAATCACTTCGCATTCAGCTTAGCAGAATTTTAGACGATTCCATTAATCTGGAAGTAGCATCTTCCGGTGAAGAATCATACGCTTTGATTGATGAATTTCACACTTCAGGTGTTGAGTTGCTGTTGATTATTTCAGATTTTAATTTAGGCGATTCCAAAGGAACTGAAGTCCTTAACTATGCACACCAAAAATTTCCTAATTCTAAAAAAGTTATCCTCAGCGGACAATCAGACATTAAAATGATTGATGAGTTTGAAAAAAATATTGGTTTGCATGATAGAATTTCTAAGCCCTGGGAATTTCATGATCTGAAAATTTCAATAGAAAGAGCACTATCGGTCTAATAAAGAAAAAACTTACTATTATTTACAGAGATTCTTAAAATCTAAGAAAAATTAAATTAATTAATCGTACGTTCAAATTTCATTAATCTTTTATACTGTATTCATCATTCAATGCAAAATAACCAAAAGTAAAAAAACCTCCAAAAATAATTGGAGTCAAGATGAAAGCATAAATAATTGCCGGTATCTTGTCTTCGGGCTTTTCACTCTGAAACTTTGGCCAAGCTTGATTCACGACTAAATAATAACCTGCGGCAAATGCAAGCAGAATCCAAATTAATCCCAAATATTTTTTTAACTTATTCATAAGCTGTATTATAAATTTTAATCTTTTGCGTTATTTCTCTTTTCATTGATGTATAATGCTCCTATTACAAAACATACACCTGCAACAATAATAGGATACCACAATCCCTCAAGAAATGGTTTTTCGTATGGTAATTTCATTCCCAACTTAACAGCATCATCATTTGCCTGCGCCGCCTTAGTAGCGAGAAATGTTGCAATTGCAGGCAACAATCCTCCGAAAATACCATTCCCAATATGATACGGCAATGACATGGATGTGTACCTAATTCGTGTAGGAAAAAGCTCTACGAGAAATGCGGCAATCGGACCATAAACCATAGTAACAAATACAACCTGCACAAATACCAACAGCACAATCATCCAATAAGAAGCAGAGTCTAACACTACAACCAGACTTTTTTTATTTTCAATTTTAGGTCCATTAGGCACAACATTTTTACTGATCTTTTTGATTATTTCTTCATTACTTATGGTACCATCACTAAAAAAACTTTTTGTTTCTAAAGTGAAAATACTATCACCGTTTATCGGATCCCATTTTTTAATACTTTTTATTTTTTTCAATTCTACTAATTCAGTTTTTTTGGTAACTGTTGCTAATTCGAACATTGCAGAATAAATTGGTCTTAAGCATAAAATTGCCAGCAACATCCCTGATAACATGATCCACTTTCTGCCAATCTTGTCTGAAAGATACCCGAAGAAAACAAAAAGAGGAGTTGCAAAAAGTAAAGCCCACATTACCATTGTACTTGCCTGCGATATTTCAACGTGAAGCGTATTTTGGATGAAACTTAAAGCATAAAACTGACCGGTATACCAAACAACACCCTGTCCCATAACCGCACCAAACAATGCGAGTAAAACAAATTTAAGATTGAGCTTGTTACCAAAACTTTCCTTTAAAGGATTCTTAGAAATCTTGCCCTCACTCTTAATTTTTTCGAAAAGCGGGGATTCTTTCATACGCATTCGAATGAGCACGGAAACTGCAACCATTAAAATAGATATCCAAAAAGGCATTCTCCATCCCCAATCATTAAAGTCATTTTCATTCAATGACTTTTTGGTAACATAAATAACCATCAGAGAAAAAAACAAACCAACAGTTGCTGTTGTTTGTATCCAAGATGTCCAGAAGCCTCTTTGGTGATCGGGAGAATGTTCAGCAACATAAGTTGCCGCACCGCCATATTCACCACCCAAAGCGAGGCCTTGAATTAACCTTAGCAATAATACCAAAATAGGTGAAAAAAGACCAATACTTTCGTATGACGGAACACAACCAATTAAAAAAGTTGACAAACCCATCAATACAAGAGTCAACAAAAAAGTATATTTTCTTCCAACCGCATCGCCAATTCTTCCAAAAAAAATTGCACCGAAGGGCCTTACGACAAAACCGGCGGCAAATGTTGCCAACGTAGAGAGTAATGATAGCAAAGGATTACCGGATGGGAAGAATTTAGTAGAAATTACTGTTGCAAGACTACCAAAAATATAGAAATCATACCATTCAATAAGAGTACCTAAAGATGAAGCTGCAATTACTTCTATTAATTTTTTCTTTTCTTTAAGTGCTTTCATTTTATAACTTATGCTTTAATATATAGACATAAGAGTTAATGTAAATATATTAATAGTATCTATTATGTGATTGAAAATTAATTCGAATTTTAATCAAAACTTATTGGGTTTTATAATTGCAATTTTGAGTTGAAATTTAAAACCTAACCGAATTTATTTTTTAAAATTAAAGGAATAATTTAATATTGTATTTAACATGGATTCGTGGCGCGGATCTTTCTGAGGCTGATTTATCCAGAGCTAATCTGTCAGGAGCCAACTTAACAGATGCGAAATTAAAAGAAACAAATTTAAAAGGAGCGAACCTGAAAGGAGTGATTGGATATAATCCTTAGGTATTTTAAGGTCTACTTTTGATTCCAAATAATGTATTTCATTGAAAGATCGGGTGTCGGCGCTGAACCTCCGGTATAGCGACTAACGGTACTTGTAAGTATCTTTTTTTTGGTGTCATAAATAAAACTTTCTTTAATAGGGTCAGGATACAATTCTTTGTCTTCACAGCTACAATTAATGGTTACTTTATCCCCAACAACAGTGCATTTACATGGACACTCATCTCGGTAACTTTTACCACTTAAGGATAAAACACCTTGCATAACAAAAATTGCTTGGGTATTTGAAATAAACTGAATTGATGTTGTTCCATTTGTTAGTTTATCATATTGCTGAAATTTCAATCCCGAAAAATCAATTTTAGTCTGAGATCTCATTAAAAATGATAAACAAAATAAAGAGAGCATTAAAATATATGTTTTCATAATTTGTTTTTTATAAAACTAAAATTACTTAAAAAAATTTACAGATAATTTCAGCATAATTAAAAATAATTCTTATTATATGATTTAGATTCAGGGAATTTTCACTCCAATCAAACAAACATCATCTACCTGCTCTACGCCATATTTCCAAGAATTAAATGTGCTTTCCAAGTGAGCTTTTTGATCTTCCATATTTAAGTTACAATATTCTAGAAGTAATTCTTTAAGTTGAGCTGCCTTAAATTTTTTTCCTTTAGGACCACCAAACTGATCCTGATAGCCGTCTGTGAAAATATAAATAATATCACCTGAATTCAATTTTACCTCATGAGTGGTAAAAGGTTTAAGATCCATGTATTTACCAATTGGCTGTTTATCGGGTTTGATTTCTTCTATTTGCTTTGTTTCTTTCCTGAATATCCATAACGGATTATTCGCTCCGGACCATTGCAAAGTTGTTCCGTCTAAAGCGCAAAAACTGATATCCATACCATCTTTTACTTCCTCATCACTCTTTCCAAATTCTTCAATCACAATTTTTCTTGTCTGCTCAAGAATTTTCGCAGGATCTGTGCATCCAAATTCATTTACACTTCGGTTGAGCGCATTATTACATACAACACTTACCATAGCACCCGGCACCCCGTGGCCTGTACAATCCGCGGCCGCATAATAAATTGTGCCTCCTTTTTTAATCATCCAATAGAAATCTCCTGCTACAATATCTTTTGGCTTGTAAAGAACAAAACTCTGATCGAAGTTTTCAGAAAAAAAACGAAGTGGCGGAAGTATCGCACCTTGTATACGTTTGGCGTAATTAATTGAATCTAAAATTTCATGGTTTTTCTCTTCGAGTATCTTTTTTTGCTCAGTTAATTCAACTGTTCGTTCCTTAACTTGAAATTCTAAAATTTCATTTTGATTACTTAATATTCTTTGCTTTTCTTCTTGCTCACGCACAGTAGCCGCTGTTAATTCCTCAACTTTTGAAAATTGCAACTTAAGATTCTTGTTATCTGAAGCATACCCACGTACTAAAGAAATCAAAATGCTTAACGGAACCGAAACCACGCAAGCGAAATAATAATAGTTATTGGAATAAGTTATTTTATTCGATTTAAAAAAGACAACTTCAGAGGCAACTATTAAAATGTAAATTAAAGGAATCATCATTCCTGTTAAAATAATAAATGCATTATTCTTTTTTTCTTTAATTGCACGAAAAACCAGTATAAGTGGATATATTACAGAAATTGATAAGGAAATGAAAAGCAAAAATGCACTTATAAATAAAAAGACGTTATATATTCCATCATCATCTATTGCAAAATAGATAATTATAGTTATTACAATAAATATAGCTGTTACAATTAAAATCCATTTTGTCAACTTTGGCATTTTATAATTAAAAAAAGAAATAATAAATAAGTTGAATGAGATAGGGGTAAGTAACAATGATAAAAAGAGTAATTGAATTACAACAGGAGAATAAATTCCGCGCCCATTAATCAATTCCATAAAAACAAATAAAAACACACCGCAAGAAACAGTAAATAATGCGCCAAACAAATATTTACTCTCTTTCATCCCCATAAAATAAAGTAGAAAATACAATAGTGTAATTGTTGCATAAAAAAAAGCTGAACCGGAAGTAAATGAAACAAAGTCAATACGTTCTCCTATCTCCTTTGAAAATTCAAAAAAAGTCTTTACATCAATTCCGGCTCTTGAGACAAATACTGAGTGCTGATCAGTGAAACTTACCTTAAAGTAAACAAGCGTTGAATTTTTATTCAAAGAGACAGGGATCGTATTTTGTAGTTCTGACCAACCGTCCTTGCTATTTAAATATTTTTTATCGAAAAATTTCTTATTATTAATCCAAACTTCTGTGACGTAAGGATTGGGAATAGGTAAAAATAAAACATGGCCAAACAATTGGTCTGGAGCTTCAATCTTTAAGCCTAGCCAGTAATTTTTTAGTTTCCGGTTATCAAATTTACTGAATGCGCTGTCGTTTAACCAACCGTTCATTGTGCTATCCAAACCTATCTTTTCATCCCCTGATGGATTAAACCTATACACCACTTCCTTCTCTTTGCTAATCTCAGAAAATACGTTGGTCATGTCCAATTCCACGCGTTTCAAATCTTTTCCATTTATTTTAATTTTATCTAATGGTAAATCTCCTGTTGAGTTTTGTGCCTCAATTTTGCAAATAGAAAATAGGATACTTAATACAAGTAAAACTCTTATTAAAATATAGGATTTAATAATGAATTTCATCTTTAATTATTTTGCTTTTTCAATAAAATGTTAAATTTAACAAAACAAAAACCGGCCTTCAACGTAAACAAATGAAACGCGAAAGACCGGTTAAAGATATTTTGAAAATTTTATTTCTTTTTACCTGATTTATTTGCAGGTTTGATTGTCTTTAGAATTGACTTTAATTTTTTGGTCTCAAGCTCAAGATCAAACTCATCCTGAATATTCAACCAGTATTTTGGGCTATTGCTGAAATATGCTGATAACCTAAGAGCTGTATCTACAGAAATTCTACGATTACCTTTAATGATTTCGGAAATTCTTGTTTGAGGAATTTTGATGTCAGTAGCAAGTTTGTAGCCACTTATACCTGCAGGAACAAGAAACTTCTTTTTCAAAATTTTTCCTGGATGATTGTTGTTGTCTTTTTTCATTGGATGTTTTTTATTTATTGACTTCAAATATAGAAAATATTAGAGTAATACAAATAATAATTTTGAAAAATCAATTCAAATAAGTTAAATTTCGTATTTTATGATTTGACCCCTTTACACGATATTAACGCTTAAAGTTACTAATTCACATAAAAAACATTAAGTGTAGTACGTATTATTAAAATTCAATTTTAACAGTCAATTAAATTGAAAACGAAGATTTTTGGTAAACAAAATAACCGTCAATTTCGAGTCTTTCCATTAGAAGTTTATTTATGTTTAACAAAGGCATTATCGTAAACTCAAAACAGTCCATTTAATAAATCATCCTTCACAATATTGGGAAGTGTTACCTTCAATTGCGGTGTTCTTTCCATTTCTCTCTTAATAGCAAATAATGCTTCCTCGTTCCGTGCCCACCCTCTCCGTGCAATACCATTATTGACATCCCAAAACAACATGGATCGCAAATTATTTTCGGCTTCCTCACTTCCATCCAACACTAAACCAAACCCACCGTTGATCACTTCTCCCCATCCGACTCCACCGCCGTTATGCAAACTCACCCAAGTAGCGCCTCTAAAAGCATCTCCGACAAAGTTTTGCACAGCCATATCCGCAGTAAAAGCAGATCCATCGTAAATATTTGAAGTCTCTCTGTAAGGAGAGTCTGTACCACTTACATCGTGGTGATCTCTTCCCAAAACAACAGGAGCAGAAATTTTACCCTCTTTTATTGCTTTGTTAATAGCTGATGAAATTTTTATTCTTCCTTCACTGTCTGCATACAATATTCTTGCTTGAGATCCCACAACCAAATTATTCTTCATTGCATCTTTTGTCCACCTAATATTATCATTTAATTGTTGCTTAATTTCTTCTGGAGCACCTTTGTAAATTTCCTCTTGTACTGCTAATGCTATTTCATCAGTTACTTGTAAATCCTTAGGATTACCCGAAGTACAAACCCAACGAAAGGGCCCAAAACCATAATCAAAACACATTGGACCTAAAATATCTTGAACATATGATTTGTACTTAAAAGTCCCATCGGGATTTATAATGTCTGCTCCTGCCCTGCTCGCTTCCAATAGAAAAGCATTTCCATAATCGAAAAAATACATGCCTTTTTTAGAAAGCGAGTTAATTGCATTGGTTTGACGTACTAACGATTTACGTACTAAATCTTTAAATTGATCAGGATCTTTAGCCATCATTTCATTAGCCTTTTCATAGGAAATACCCACAGGATAATACCCACCAGCCCATGGATTATGCAAAGACGTTTGGTCAGAACCAATTTCAACTGAGATGTTTTCATTGTCCAACCTCTCCCATAAATCTACTATGTTACCATCATAAGCAATTGAAACGGCTTCATTGTTTTTTCTTGCAGTTTGAATTCTTTGAATGATCTCGCTTAAATCACTGTAAACCTCATCCACCCATCCTTGTTCATGTCTTTTTTTAGTTGCTTTAGGGTTAATCTCAGCTACCACAGAAATTAAACCTGAGATTTTTCCAGCCTTAGGTTGTGCCCCACTCATTCCTCCTAAACCGGCAGTAACGAACAACGGAATTCCATTTTTTGATGAAACCTTACGTGCTGCGTTCATAACAGTAATGGTAGTTCCGTGAACAATTCCCTGAGGACCTATGTACATGAATGAACCAGCAGTCATTTGGCCATACTGAGTAACTCCTAAGGCATTAAACTTTTCCCAGTCATCAGGCTTACTGTAATTCGGGATCATCATTCCATTTGTAATAACAACACGTGGTGCGTTCTTAGAGGATGGAAATAATCCAAATGGGTGGCCAGAATATAGTACTAGCGTTTGCTCATCTGTCATCGTTGCAAGATATTGCATGGTCAGAAGGTACTGCGCCCAATTCTGAAAGACACTTCCGTTTCCGCCGTAGGTAATCAACTCGTGAGGATGTTGAGCAATTGCATAATCCAAATTGTTGCTCAACATGTGCATGATTGCTGCCGCCTTTTTCGATTGATTAGGATACTCTTCTATTGGCCTTGCATAAATTTTATAATCCGGACGGAAGCGATACATATATATTCTGCCATATTTATTCAATTCTTCGGCAAATTCCTTTGCGAGAATCGCATGATGTTTTTCAGGAAAATAACGCAAAGCGTTACGAACAGCAAGCACTTTTTCGGAAGGGTTCAATATGTCTTTACGCTTTGGGGCATGGTTTATGGAAGAATCAAATTCTTTTAATGCTGGTAGCTCATCAGGAATTCCTTGCAAAACAAGTTTAGCAAACTCCTCTTTAGATATAATGTTATTTATCATTTGTAGAAATATTTATTCAAACTCAAATTTGAGAAAAAAAGTAAGATAAAACTCATCTCAGAAGGAAATTATTTCGTCGCAAAACTTTTAGAAAACGAATAAATTACCTTAACTTTTGAAAATGAAATTAAAAATTCTGTTTTCATTTTTTTTCACTTTTTTCTTTGTTTTCAGTTTTTCACAACCAAACTATTTTTCAAAGGTTTATTTCGCACAACAATCGCTTCAAGTTTACGAAGCAGTAAAATGCATTGGAGATAATTTTACTGTTGTTGGTGAAAAAGACAGCGAGGGATTTATTATGAAAATTGATTCTTCAGGAAACTTACTTTGGAACAGACAATTAGGCAACACCTATACTGAAAGATTTACATCACTCACTCAAATCAATGATTCTACTTTTGCCGCATGCGGTAAAACTTTAACAGCCGGAAACAATTTAGATGTATTTATTACTTACTTTAAATTAAACGGAGTCATTATCTTGAATAAAAAAATTGATCTTGGATTTTCTGAAGAAGCAACAAGCATATCCTCCACAAGTGACCATGGCTTAATACTAAGCGCAGTAGTGCATGGTTCAGGATCTGCTCCGTATGATAAAATTGGAATAATTAAACTAGATTCTAACGCAAATTTGCAGTGGGGAAAAATTTTCAATTACGGAACAAATGCAGACATTCCTTACACCATAAAACAAGTTCAGGACAGCAATTATATGCTTTGCGGATACATCGAAAATTTTCCTCCTTTTGATGCCGATGGCTCATTGATTTATCTAGATAAAAACGGAAACATCATTTGGTCGAACAAGTATCAGGTTGGAAACAACTGGTCTATGTTCAAGGATTTTGAGGCGGATAATTTTGGCATTACAGGATTAATTTCTACACCTGATATGAAGTTATGTCTTGCTAGAATTGATTACAGTGGGAATCTAATTTGGAATAAAAGTTATTATGGCGCCTATCAAATGGTGACAATAAACGATCAGTACACTAAACTCAATCGCACTTCAGATGGCAAACTTCTTTTAACTGGAATGCAGACTCTTATTAAAACAGATTCTACAGGAAATCTATTGTGGTCTACATCTCCAATGATGTACAGTTGCAGAACAATTGAGTCCAATAATAAAGACTTGACAATAATAGGTAACGGGCCTGTGATAGGCGTGACGCATCCAATAACATTTAATCCGCACATAGGTATTGTAAGGGCAGACTCAGTAGGAAATTTTATTTTATGTAATCAAATCCCGAATTCTGTTGGAATCCTTAACGATAGCATTTACCCAATTGGCATCAATTATTCCGTTACAACTTCAGGAGCAATTACCAGTATATCTATAATTCAAGACACGAGTCAAATTTTTGTAAATACCGGTTGCGTTAATTTCTATGGGTCAAATGAAACAGTAAATTACAGCGACTCAGATTCTAAATTTTACCCTAATCCCGCAGGTGATTTTACTTCCATTAAATTAAATGGAATCGAAAAAAGTGAATATGAGTCAGTAAAAATTTTTGATGCTTTCGGTAGAGAAATGTTAATTAATGGCAAATTTTCAGACGATGTACTACAGCTTAATTTAGCTACTATACCAAGCGGAATTTATTTTATTTGCCTCAATCGGAGAAAATCACCAATAAAACAGAAATTACTAATCAATCATTAGATTTCTACTTCGAGGAAATCTTTAATTTGGCCGTAATTGGAAAATGATCTGTTATACTATTTTTAATCTTTCTGAAAGAAAGGGTTTCTATCTCCTTACTGTGAAAAATGTTATCAATTCTAAATGCAGGAAAATTACCTTGATATGTTTTTTCAAGTCCTGAACCCTTTTCAATAAAAGCATCTGTCAAATCTCCTCTTACAGTTTGATAAGCATAAGATGTAGGAGTATCATTAAAGTCACCGCATAGAATTATTTTATATCTGCATGATTTGATATTGTCGGCAACCATTTCAGCCTGAACTGAACGTTTGATAAAACCTTTTTTAAGCCTTCGTAAGATACCTTTGCTTTTGGCCCAATCGTCATTATTTTTATTTTGAATTACCTCCTCAACGTAGGCATAATCTTTCTTATGAAACTGGATACTTTGAAGATGAAGATTATAAACGCGAATCGTATCTGAATTGATTACTACGTCTGAAAAAATGCAAGCATTATTGGTTTTTGTTTCAAACTTAATTATTCCTGTGTTGATAATTGGAAATCTGGAAAGCGTAATTATGCCCCAATGATCAACTTTCCTAAGTGTGGTTGTGTAATAATAATTGTGATTTTTCAATTTTAAGCTTTGAGTCAAATCATTAAGATTATTAAAGCTTGAAGGATTTTCTGAAGTATAAAATTCCTGTAGACAAAGTATGTCCGGATTTTCATTCTTAAGCATATCAAAAATCTTATTCCTTGAATTCGAATTATTACTCCAATTATACAGATCAAAAAGCATAGAGTTGTAACTCATAATTTTAATTCCTTTAGCTCCGGAATCAATATTTTCAGATCTAAATTGGTAGTAGGAGAAAAATGAATTGTATCCGAACAAAATGGTGATTAATGAGAGTAGCAAATATTTTTTTAATTGAATAGTCCAATAGATAACAAAAATTAGATTAATACAGAACAACACCGGATATCCAATACCAAAAAACGCAAAATACCAGTATTTTTCAGGACTGATATACCTTGCCAGATAAGAAATAATAAGTGAGGAGGCTGCAACAATATTCAAAAAAAAGATGATTTTATTGAACCAACCTAGCTTACTTACAGGCTCACTATCTTCGTTTTTTTTTCTAAACACAAAATGATTTCAGATAAAGGTTCCGTCTTTCATCACTAACTTTCTGTCGGCGAGATTTGCCAATTCTTCATTGTGAGTGACAATAATAAAAGTTTGCTCGTATTTTTCACGAAGCATAAAAAAGAGCTGATGAAGTTCTCTTGCGTTTACAGAATCCAAATTACCCGAGGGTTCATCAGCCAATACTACCGCAGGACGGTTAATCAATGCTCTTGCTACAGCCACCCTCTGTTGCTCACCTCCACTCAACGCAGACGGCTTGTGATCAAAACGATGTGCAACACCAAGGACATCTAAAATCTCTTTAGCTTTTTGTTCCGTAGATTTTTTATCCGCTCCTCCAATCCAGGCAGGCAAGCAAACATTTTCAATTGCATTAAATTCCGGTAGTAATTGATGAAATTGAAAAATGAAACCAATTTTTTTATTTCTGAAATCAGAGAGACGCGAGTCTGACAATCCGGATACCTCAACTCCATCAATTTTAAGAGTACCTTGATAATTCTTATCCAAGGTCCCAAGAATTTGTAACAAGGTAGATTTACCTGCGCCAGAGGAACCAACTACCGAAACAACCTCGCCTTTGTTTACGTGAATATTAACACTTTTCAAAACCTGTAGACTTCCGTAATTTTTTGTGATCCCGACTCCTTCAATCATGCTATAAAAATAAGTAAGTGAAAAGTGTTATCAAAATAATTCCACCCAAATCCAAAATAATACCAACATTTAGCATGTCACGAATATGAATTTTTTTAGTTCCAAAAACTATAGTATTTGCCGCTGTTGCAACGGGTAAAATGAACCCCAATGAAGCGGCGAAGGTTGCAGGAATCAACAACTGAAGAGCTGGAATACCTAATTTTGGCTGCATTGCAATCATTATAGGCATTACGAGTTGTATGCTTGCAATATTAGATGCAAATTCACTAATTAAACAAACTACAGTACAAATAGCTAAAGTAAGAATTACAGGATGCATACCTTTAACAATGAACAAAGAGTCTGCTAGCCATTTATCAAGTTCACTAACTTTAAAACCGTAAGCAAGAGCAAAACCTCCCCCAAACATTAGTATGATGTCGTATCTTAATCTTTGAGCATCTTCCCACTGCAACAATGCCCTTCCTTTTTCTTTTTTAGAAGGTATGATGAAAAGAAGGATTGCTGCTAAAATTGCAACGGAAGCATCTCCAACCATTTTTATTTTAATTCCATCAAATTTAATTTCATCAAATAAATTACCCCATCCATGAAAAATAAAACTTCCCAACTGAATTTTTTCTCTACTCAACCACAAAACAACACAAAATGAAAAAAGTGCAAAGACAATTTTCTCTTCATAAGAAAATATTCCCAATTTTTTTAGCTGTGAATCAAAATATGATCTGTCAAAATTCAGTTTCACTTTTCTCAGATAATAAAATGAAAGAGTAAAATAGGTAAACAACAATAATGCAAAGGACAATGGAAATCCTACTTTGGCCCAGGTTAAAAAATTGAGATCATTATTTTCCGGAAACTTTTTTAAATATTCATTAAAGAAAAACATATTTGGAGGTGTGCCGACAGGAGTTGCCATTCCCCCAATAGTAGCTGCAAACGCTAGCCCAAGCAACAAAGCAGCGGCCAATTTATTACTGTCTTCTTTTTTCTCAATTACCTCCTCTAAAACATCTACCAACGAAATAACTGCACTCAACAGCATTATGGTGGTTGCAGTATTGGAAATCCAGTTGGAGATTAGATAAGCTGAAATCATTACTCCGAAAAGAATTCTTTGAGGACTTGATCCAACCAATGAAAGTATCTTTAGTGCAATTCTTTTATGCAATCCCCATTTTTCAATTGCAAATGCAAGCATAAATCCCCCGATGAATAAAAATATTATTGAATCGGTATATTGAGGAGCAACCGCATCGACGGAGGCAATTTTAAATAGCGGGAATAATAAAATCGGTAGCAGAGCAGTGACAGCCAGATTTACCGCCTCAGTCATCCACCAGATACACATCCATAGTGCAATTCCTGCCATGTAGGTGGTGCATTTGTTATCAGGATTCAAATCAGCAAATAACCAGATGAACATAGCTACTAGCGGACCCGATAATAATGCAATTATTTTTCTTTTGTCAGTCATTCAGCAAAACAGAATTATTTGCATTTTACAAAAGAAAACAATTTAGCGCTTGAAAAATAAAGCAATAATTATTTTAGTTGAAATTCAGACTAAAATTTAAATATGAATTGCCCGTTTCGCGGTAGCATCTAAAGCCGCCTCTTTCAATGCCTCGGTAAAGGTCGGATGAGCATGACACATTCTTGCAATATCCTCAGCACTTGCACGATATTCCATTGCAGTAACTGCCTCGGCTATTAGATCTGCAACACGTGGACCAATCATGTGAACTCCCAGAACCTCATCAGTATTAGCATCAGCAAGAACTTTAATGAAGCCATCTATATCCATACTTGCGCGTGCACGACCGCTCGCACGGAAAGGGAAATTTCCAACCTTATAACTAATTTTCTTTTCTTTCAATTGTTCTTCCGTTTGTCCTACTGCCGCAACTTCAGGCCATGTATAGACTACCCCCGGAATTAAATTATAATTTAAATGCGGTTTCTGTCCGGCAATTAATTCTGCCACATAAACTCCTTCTTCTTCAGCCTTATGTGCAAGCATAGGGCCTTTAACAACATCGCCAATTGCGTAAATACCTGCAACAGATGTTTCGAGATGATCGTTTACTTCAATTTTACCTCTTGCATCTGCCTTTACGCCTGCATTGTCCAATCCTAAATTATCCGTGTAAGGTCTTCTCCCAACCGACATTAAACAATAGTCCCCTTTAAGTTCAATCTTTTCGCCTTTATCGTTTTCTGCAGTCACCGTTACATCGTTCTTACCTGCTTTGGCAGACATCACCTTATGCTTCATATAAAATTCGAATCCCAACTCCTTCTTTAATACCCTCTGTAATTCTTTACCAAGTGACTTATCCATTCCTGCAATTATTCCATCCATAAATTCTACAACAGAAACTTTAGCTCCCAATCTTCCATACACTGAACCTAACTCTAAACCGATAACGCCACCACCAATTATGATCATATGCTTAGGAACTTCCTGCAGTTCTAATGCCTCAGTTGATGTGATGATTCTCTTTTTATCTACTTCAATTCCAGGTAAGGAAGCAGGTTTAGACCCGGTTGCAATTATTGTTTTGTTGCTTTCAATCTGTTCCTTGCTTCCGTCAGCTTTTGTAATCTCAACAGTGTTTTTATTTACAAATGATCCATGACCATGAAATACAGAAATTTTATTTTTCTTCATTAAATAATTTATACCATCGCATGTCATTTTAACTACCTCTGCTTTTCTTTTTATCATTTGAGGCATGTTCACTTTAAGATTTTTTAATTCGATGCCATGATCTGAAAATTTATGTGCCGCCGCATGATAATGCTCAGAAGAATCAAGCAAAGCCTTTGAAGGAATACACCCCACATTAAGACATGTTCCACCCAAAGTATTGTAACGTTCAATCAATGCCGTTTTCATTCCTAACTGTGCGCAACGAATTGCCGCTACATATCCTCCGGGACCGGAGCCTATTACAGTAACATCAAATTTTTCCATTTTATTAATTATTTGTGTAACGAAATTAATCAATTTTTCGCTTAAAAGTTCTTAATCAGATCAAAACAATTCATTGAAAAATAAAGAAAGAAAATTGCGCTATTTTTTAAATCTCAGAATGAAAGTTAAAAGTAAAATGGCGAGTGACAGAAATAAAAATATCTTAGAGAGTACATCTCCATTTCTGACAAAAAAAGTTGTGTTGTTGTTTATTGGAATACTGTATTTAATCACTGCTTTTTCATACCAACCTGTAGATTTTATGATTTCACCCATATCGTTAATTACGCAGGATATTCCGGTATTAGCAGACCTTGCTATATACTTTCTGGTTTCAATTGCTCGCAAACAGGCATAAGCCAAATGCTGACGGTATCCGGGAGTATCATCCCACCAAGCATCGTTAGTAAGAATAAATAAAACATTGGCGCCTTTCTGTACATATTCTGCAACATGCTCCCCAAAAATACTTTCGTAACAAATTGCCGTCCCTACCTTGGCCCCTTTAGGTCCATCGAACACTTCACGTTGGTCTTGTCTTCCTAGGCTACCTGAGGTACCTCCCATTTTTATAGCCAAATCAGCCAGTAAACCAAAAACACGAGGAAATGGCATCATTTCCACACCCGGTACCAATTTGGATTTATGATAAACAGTTAGAGGTTTGTTCTTTGCAATTTGAATAGATGAGTTGTAACAATCAAAATATTTATCTACATCAGAATATTTCCGTGCCGTTGGCTGATGTTCTTCACCGTCTGCATACTGATAGTGCGTGTCGGCACCTGTAACCACATGAAGTCTTGGATACTGCCTAACCAACGAATCAAAAAAAAGTCTGATGTAAGGATGCTGATCAATCACATTCTCATAAATCTCATCTCCCAAATATTGATGCGGGATGTAAGTTTCAGGCAAAATCAAATAATCGGTAGAAGTATCAATTTTATTATTAATTAATTTTTTCAATTCAGAAAATTGTTCAATAAACGGGATGTCAAACTTTTCATTATATGGATTAAAACTAGGTTGAATAATGAGCGCATTAACATTAATTTTTCTTTTCTGAAGAGTATTTAGAGGATGATGGATTTCCTTCACTAAAAAAGAAAGCAAAAGCGGTAAAATGAGAGAAAACATAAAAATTGCAAATATTATGATTTTCTTCTTTAAAGAGTATTTTGTAAGCTGACTTAGGAAGATGAATAAAATGCAATTGACAATCAAAATCCAAAAGCTGCCCCCACTTACACCTGAATATTCATACCACTGTATCCAAGAAGTTTTAAAAGCGAAAACATTACCAAGCGTTAACCAGGTCCAAGATAGATCCCAATCGGTATGCAAGTATTCGAAACTTAGCCAAAACGGAATAAAAATAAAAATTCTGTAAATGGAGTTTATCTTCTTTACAGAAAACAAATAGATTAAATAAGTAAAAGCCATTAGCAAAGCGTTACAAACTATGGCCATTGCCGCACCTCCAAATGAAGCATATGCCACCCACCAGGTAGCAGTAAGATTCCAAACAAAAAACGTAAGGTAAGAATACCAAAATAAAAATTTATTTTTACTTAAAATACTTTCGTCAGTTGAGATTGAACGCTCTACAATAAAAAAAGGAACTAATGCCAAAAAAATCAAGAAGGTAAAAGAAGGTATCCATGACAGACCCAACAACAATCCAGATAAAACAGATAATGGAATTCTATATTTTTTAGGAATGATCACTACTTTGTAAAAATACACAATAGTCCAATAGGCTCAGATTATTCTCTGATCTTTAAAAATCATTTTTTGTTTTTTTCTATTTTCGAATCAGAATCGTCAATCAAATCATAATCAAGTTTTCCGCCCCAAAATCGCATTTGTTTTAGCACCCAGATTTTTCTCTTCTTTAAATACGCTGATTGAAGATTTTTACCATACTCCCTGGGATTAGGAAGTAAAGTTGCCAGGATAGCGGCTTCATCTTTGGTCAGTTCTTCAGCCGTTTTACCGAAATAAACTCTTGAGGCCTGCTCAGCTCCATATATTCCATCGCCAAACTCAATAACGTTCAGGTAAACTTCCATTATCCTCATTTTATCCCAATACATTTCTATTAGTAGCGTAAAATAAAATTCGAAACCTTTTCTTATGTAGTCTCTTCCCGGCCAAAGGAAAACATTTTTTGCAGTCTGCATCGAGATGGTACTCCCCCCTCTGAATTTTTTCTTGCCGCTTCTTTGATTTTCTTCATTCTCTGTCATCGCTTTTTTCAAAGCTTTGAAATCAACACCAAAGTGTTTCAAAAATTGTTGGTCTTCACTACAAACTACGGCCAATTGCAAATGAGGTGAAATTTTTTCGAGTTCTACCCATTCTTTGTCTGCTCGCATCTCTCTACCCTCCATCTTCTGTTGTACAGAACGTATCAACATAAGTGGAGTTAATGGAACATTTACCCATCTATACAACAAAACTGAAAGATTTGAAACCAACAGAAAAACAAGCATTGATTTCAGTAAAAAAATCAAAATTCTTTTGAAAAAGGATTTTTTATTTTTAGCCATACTTCAAATCTATATAACTTTACAGAAAATTGAATTTCAACAGAGCGATTTTCTTAACACTTCAATATTAAAAGAAATAAAAATTTGCAAGATGAAAAAACGTTTACCCTTAATCATTAGCTTAATTGCAATTGCATTCATTGGATTGTTTATTTTTAATCGTTACAGGGTAGCCCCAAAAATGGATTTTTTTTCATTAAACGTTTATGATACATCCAATGTGAAAATTAATTTTGATCGTTACAAGGGAAAAAAAATTATTATAACCTATTATGCAAGCTGGTGTGGTGATTGTTTACGAGAAATGAAGTCGTTAAACGAAATAAGAGAGGAAAAATTAAAGGATATTGCAGTTGTAGCTATCACCGATGAACCAATTGAAAAATTAAAATCTTTTCAAAAAAAGAAAAAATATCCTTTTGACTTTTACAGATTGAACCAATCCTTCTCAGATATCGGGGTTTATTCAATCCCGGTAAATTATTTTGTAAACTCCAAAGGCAAAACAGTTTGGGAAAAAGTTGAGTCAATAAATTGGGCTGACAATGATTATTTACAAATTATAAATAATTTGGAATGACTTAATATATTCATTGCTAATAGATACAATATGATTTGTTCATTAGGTTTATTTACAGTTTGTGCCTTATCCAAAATCAAAAAAGCAGTTAACAATTAGTTAACTGCTTATCAAAAACTAAGATACTTTTTTAAAATTATTTTTTGCTAATTACTGAATTGAGGTCAAAGCGGTCAAGGTTCATCACTTTATTCCAAGCAGAAATAAAATCTTTCACAAATTTTTCTTTCGCATCATCGCTTGCATAAACTTCAGCCAGCGCTCTCAATTCAGAATTAGACCCGAAAATTAAATCTGCCCGTGTTGCGTTCCATTTAATATTCCCAGACTTTCTATCTCTTCCTTCAAATTCCATTTTGTTTTCACCTTTCGGATTCCAGACTGTACTCATATCCAAAAGATTTACAAAAAAATCATTACTTAAACTCTCTTTTTTAGAAGTAAAAACTCCGTTCTTACTGTTATCGTAATTTGCATCCAACACTCGCATACCGCCTATTAAAACTGTCATTTCCGGCGCAGAAAGATTTAACAACTGAGCTTTGTCAATTAACAGCTCTTCAGTAGACAACGTGTATTCAGTTTTCTGGAAATTTCTAAAACCATCTGCCATTGGTTCGAGTACTGACATTGATTGAACATCGGTTTGCTCTTGCGTCGCATCCATTCTTCCGGGTGTAAAAGGAACCTGAATATCATAGCCTCCATTTTTTGCAGCTTTTTCTACCGCAGCACAACCACCTAAAACAATCAAATCAGCAATTGAGACTTTTTTAGTTTTAGATTTATCATTGAAATTTTTCTGAATTGACTCTAGTTTCGATAATACTCTTGTTAATTGTGCAGGATTATTAACCTCCCAATTTTTCTGTGGAAATAATCTAATTCTGGCACCGTTTGCACCTCCCCTTCTGTCTGACCCACGAAAAGTTGATGCTGAAGCCCACGCTGTTTCAACTAATTCGCTTATACTTAACTCTGAATTTAAAATTTCCTTCTTCAAGTTGGCAATGTCTTTAGCATCAATTAAAACATGATTCACAGTTGGAATAGGATCTTGCCAGATCAGTTCTTCTTTTGGAACTTCAGCACCTAAATATAATGTGCGTGGGCCCATATCTCTGTGCGTAAGTTTGAACCAAGCTTTTGCAAATGCCTTTTCAAACTCCTCGGGATTGTTTAAAAAATTTCTCGATATTTTTTCATAAGCAGGATCAAACCTTAGAGACAAATCTGTAGTCAACATAGTAGGCAAATGTTTTTTCTTTGAATCAAAAGCATCAGGAATACTTGCATCAGAGTTCTTTGCAACCCATTGTTTTGCACCTGCAGGACTTTTGGACAATTCCCACTCGTTACCAAATAACAATTTAAAAAAACCATGTCCCCATTTAGTTGGTGTTGAAGTCCATGTAACTTCTAATCCAGATGTAATCGCATCCTTTCCTTTACCACTTTCATAATTACTTTTCCAACCTAAACCTTGTTCCTCTATATTCGCAGCCTCAGGCTCCGCTCCAACATGCGAAGCAGGTCCAGCGCCATGAGCTTTTCCAAATGTATGTCCGCCTGCTATTAATGCAACAGTTTCTTCATCGTTCATTCCCATTCTGCCAAAAGTTTCACGAATGTCTTTAGCCGCAGCTAAAGGATCAGCATTTCCATTTGGCCCTTCAGGATTAACATATATTAATCCCATTTGAACGGCAGCCAATGGATTCTCTAATTTTCTGCCCTCAGAATATCGTTTATCATCTAACCATTTTTTTTCCGATCCCCAGTAAACATGATATTCAGGTTCCCATACGTCTTCTCTACCACCTGCAAATCCAAAAGTTTTAAATCCCATATCCTCCAAAGCGACATTTCCTGCAAGTATCATCAGATCAGCCCATGAAATTTTTTTACCATATTTCTGCTTCACAGGCCACAACAACCTTCGTGCTTTATCTAAATTGGTGTTATCAGGCCAACTATTTAAAGGTGCAAATCTTTCCTGTCCTGAACGTGCACCTCCTCTGCCATCGCCTGTACGATATGTACCTGCACTGTGCCAGGCCATACGAATAAAGAAAGGGCCATAGTGACCGAAATCAGCTGGCCACCAGTCCTGAGAAGTTTTCATCAAAGATTTTATCTCATTTTTCACAGAATTAATATCAAGACTTAAAAATTCCTTAGCATAATCAAAACCTTTTTCCATCGGGTTTGATAAATTTGAGTTTCTTCTAAGGACAGTTAAATCTAATTGATTAGGCCACCAATCTTTGTTTCCGGTAAAATCATTTTTTGGCTGAGAGACTGAATTACTTGAATTCACAGTGTGTTTGGTGTAATCGTAGTTAGAAGCAGACTTTTCATTACTTGCTTCAGATGTAAAATGAAAGGGGCACTTGCCCGCAGACTGATCTTTGTCCTGCGAACTTGCTACTAAAAGAGTAAGCAAGGCTAGTGCAGTAAATTGTGTTTTCATATTATAAGTTTTTAATTGATTTCTTGGTGTAAAAATAAATACCAATTATATTTGACAAAAATGATATTTTCAATAACAACATTGATAAAATAGATGAATATTAGACAAATTGAATACGTCCTTGCCGTTGCTGAGCATCGACACTTTGAATTGGCCTCAGAAAAATGCTTTATATCACAATCTACGCTCAGTACTATGATTTCAAAATATGAAGAAGAGATCGGCATCATAATTTTTGACAGAAAAAAGAAACCTGTAGAAACAACCTCTGAAGGGCAATTAATAATTCAGCAAATGAAAATCATTCAGAAGCAATTGGATGAACTTGAAGAACTGCAGATGGAAATCAAAGGTGAAACACGCGGTGAAATTTCAATATCTGTTATTCCCACAATCGCTCCGTTTTTGCTTCCAATGTTTTTACAAAACTTCGCATATAAATTTCCCGAGTTAAAAATTACGGTAAAGGAACAAACCACTGAAGAGATCATCAGAAAGATTAAAATTAGAGAGTTGGACATTGGAATTATTTCCATTCCGGTAAAGGAAAAAGAAATAATTGAAATTAAACTATACGACGAGCCATTTGTTTTATTTGATCTTGGAATTAAAGGTTCAAAAATCGTAAATCCAAAAAAAATTGATTTTTCAAATATGTGGCTGATGGAGGAAGGACATTGTATGAGGACACAGGTAGCAGAGATCTGTGATCTAAATAAGAAAAATAAAAAAAATCAATCCAATCTGGATTTCAAAGCAGGATCTATTGACAGCCTATTGCGTTTTGTAAAATCCAATCAAGCTAAAACACTTTTGCCTTATCTCGCAATTCAAAATTTTTCAGAAAAAGAGAAAATTCACGTACACAATTTTGAAAGCCCTGTTCCAATGAGGGAAGTAGGTTTGGTCGTACACGAACATTTTGCAAAAAAGAAAGTACTAAATCTCGTTAAGCAAGACATTATCGAAAATGTTTCGAGCTTAATTCCACTAACAAAACAAAAAGGTAAAGCCATATCGCCGGTTTAAAAATTTTCAAATGATCCTTGTTATTGAATATTGAAACTTTGAATACATTTAATTTATTATCTTCACGGCTGATGAAAACTCTCCACATCACATTTTTTTTCATCTCTTCCATTTTGCTTTTTATTTCCTGCGGAAATGAAACTGAGGGCAAAAAAAACCCGGGTTTATCAGACTCTGTAATGGCAAAATATAAAGACAATACTGAGCTGCAATCTAT
Source organism: Bacteroidota bacterium (assembly GCA_046302135.1). Taxonomy (GTDB): domain Bacteria; phylum Bacteroidota; class Bacteroidia; order B-17B0; family Aurantibacillaceae; genus AM-1111. The sequence goes on from JBKCIQ010000101.1 coordinate 55,698, forward strand.
CAACAAAAAAATAATGGATAAACCTTCGGTAGATTCGTTGTACAGAATTAGGGCAAGTATTTATCTAAAACTGCAGGATTTTGAACTAGCCGAGGGTGATGCCAACAGAGCACTTGCATTGGATAGTTCGACCTCGAAAAATTACCTTTTACTTACCGATGTTTATTATACCTCAAACAGAACTCGAAAAGCAAAAGAAACCCTCGAACGTTGCATTAAAAATCTTCCAAACGATAAAGATGCGAGATTAAAACTTGCTGAATTATTTTTCTATGTAAAGAAGTATACAGAGTCAATAGAGCAGGTGAACAAAGCTATTGAACTCGACAATTACCTAAGTAAGGCATACTACTTGAAAGGGATGAATTATATGGAAATTGGAGATACTGCAAAAGCTATAAGCAGTCTTCAAACCGCAGTGGAACAAGACAACGAGTATTATACCGCTTACATGCAATTAGGATTACTTTATTTTTACAAAAAAAATAAATTATGTAAAGACTACTTTGAAAATGCATTAAGAATTAACCCTAAAAGCACAGAAGCTTTATATAGTATTGGGTTCTATTATCAGCAAATAGGAATGGTAAAAGAATCAAGATCTTACTATGAAAAAATTTTGACTATAAATTCGAAGTATGTAGACGCCCTATTTAATCTTGGTGCACTTGCGCTTGCAATTGACAACAACCCTGCATTAGCCAAAAAATATTTCAGTGATGTAATTTCTATTGACGAAAAAAACACTAAAGCTTGGTATTCGAGAGGAGTTTGTAACGAAAAATTAAAGGACAACGATTCAGCAATAGCTGATTATAAAATGGCCTTAAAAATCACAGAGAATTACGAACCGGCAATTTCAGCACTTAATAAAATAACAGGAAATTCTAAGTAGCAGAAAATTAATATTTAATTTATTTCTGAAAAGAATTATTTAAATTGTATTTAAAATCTATAGAATTTTATAATTGAGAAAAGTTGTCTCATAAAATTAAAATTTACTGAAAATTTGTCCGGGCTTACTGAAATTTAGTCCTGTTTGGCGGATTGGTTTAAGTATTGACGGATTAGAACTCATAACAAAAAACAAAAAATTATGAGCACAATTAATTGGAAAACAAGAAACGGAAACCCATTTTATAATGGAGTCTTCAATACACCGGCAACGTTTAATAAAATGTTTGGTGAATTGCTTGAAGGATCTGGAGTTGAAATCGATTATGGGAAATTTCCAGCGGTGAACATTTCAGAAACTATAGAAAAATTTGTTGTTGAATGTGTGGTTCCAGGTTTTGAAAAAGAAGAAATAAAAATAAATCTAGAGGGAAAGAAATTAAAGATTTCAGGAGAAAAAAATGAGGAGGCATCAACAGAGACTTTAAGTTACTCGAAAAGAGAATTTAAAGCTGAGAAATTTACACGTATTTTTTAAATCCCTGAAAACATTAGCACAGATACAATTGACGCTGAATATAAGAACGGAGTACTGTACCTCACCCTTCCTAAAATCAGTAACGAAAAAGAATCCAACAAGGTTATAAACATCAAGTAACTCCAAATCATTTAGGGTTGGCAAAATATGTCAACCCTTTATTTGAAAAAAGATATTTTTCTAAAAAAATTTATTATAATATATATTAAAAAAACGCCAACTTAAATTTTCAAATCATTGATTTGACAAAACCCTCAAGTCTTTTCATAATTGATACAACGTTGAAATTATCCATTATGAATTGTTGTCCTTGAAGTGCCATCTCATATGCTCGCTGTTTTTCAGCAATGCAAGATTTTATTGCGGAAATGAATTCTTCTTTGGAGTTACAAAGATAAAAGTGTTTTCCGGGAATTGCCCCAAGACCTTCGGCGCCAACATCAGTTGTAATGACTGTTTTTCCAAGGGCCATTGCTTCAACGACTTTGATTTTCAAACCTCCTCCGGATAAAATGGGCGCCAGCATGATTCCAAAATCATCAGAGAAAGAAATCGGATCATCAATTTTTCCTTTAACAATTAAATTATTTGATTTATAGTTTAAAAATTCAGAAGGCATTTTATTTCCGGCAATCGTTATTGAAAAATCTCTGGTTTCAGAATCAATTGAGGGAAAAATATTCTCAATCATCCAGCTTACGGCCTGAATGTTAGGGTGCCAATCCATCGCGCCAAGAAAATAAGCCTTTGTGTTATTAAAACTTTCGAATTTGGGAACAGGTCTTTCATCAAAACCAAATGGAATGAATTCTATAGGTAATGAAAAATTCTTTTTAAAATACTTAACATCTTCGATTGAAATTGCTGCAACACCATCAACCTCACTTACAGATTTCTGCTCATATTTTTTTAATCTTGATGCGAGAAGTTTTAAATATGATTTTTTTATTGGATTTGATTCCTGTAAATATTTTCTCTCCCATATTTTATGTTCTATATTGTGCGCCCTAAGTACGATTTTTGCTTTAGAATATTTTCGGATCGTACTGACGTAAGGTGTTACATACAAACTATCAAGAATAATAACATCAAAAACTTCCCGAATTAAAACTGATTTAATCTTTTCACGCATAGATGGATCGTCGAATCTTTCAATATTATAGGATGAAACTGTGAATAGATTTTTAAGTGCATCTAAACTTTTAATTCTTGTATCTAAGAAAACATACTCAGGATTAAAACGGTCGATATAATTTTTATCAAGTGATTTTTCTGAGAACTCTTGCTTGTGTGTGTTTATTGCAATTATTTTTACTTTGTGGCCCAAGTTGGATAATCCTATTCCAATTTGATTCATTGCAGCTGCACCGCCATCTATAACAGGAAAAGGAATTTTATTACAGATTTGAAGAAACTTCATTTATGGATTTTCAGGTACTGACTACCTCAGAAGTAACACTTGGGGAATTCTCTGGCACAACTGATCCAGCTTTAATTTTTCGAGTAAGGTGAAAAAGCAAATACAATGAGGAGGCAAAAAGAAAAAACGCACCTGTTTGATGTAAAACTCCCAAAACTACAGGAACCTGATAAATCAATGTCCACACACCCAGAATAAATTGAACAGCAGTACCGTAAATGATAAAAGTCACTCCTCTATTTACATATTTATTTAATTTAAGTTGATTGGATTTTATCCAAATAACAGCTACCATTAGTACTACTACAAACGCGAAAGTTCTGTGGACGAATTGAACTCCGTAATCATTCTCAAAAAAGTTGGTAACCCATGAATCTGAAATCTCAATCATTTCTTTTGGATACCAGGTTGGACCCATTTTAGGCCATGTTGGAAAAAGTAATCCGGCTTTTAAACCTGCAACAAAAGCTCCGAAAACAATTTGAGCAATAAAAACAAAAAACAAAATGATGGCGAAAGGTAAAAGTTTGCTGTTCTGATTTTCATCGGAAATCGATTCAACTGAAATATTATTTGAATAAATCAACTGAAGTGCAAACCAAAAAGTAACAGCAAAACATGTAAAGGCGCTCATTAAATGTATTGCAAGCCTAAAATGACTTACATCCGGATTATCAACTAAGCCACTTTTAACCATCCACCATCCAACAAGACCCTGTGATGCACCAAGACATAGCAAGATGAGCGATTTATAAAGTAATGTTTTATTGAGTTTTTTTCTTACTAACAGCCAAACGAAACCTAGAAAAAAAGTACCTGATAAAATTGCTCTTCCAATGAACCGATGTACCCATTCCCACCAATAAATTGATTTGAATTCATCTACATTCATTGCAGAATTTTTCAGTTTGAATTCAGGACTTTGTGTGTATTTTTCAAATTCAGTTTTCCAGTCTGAATCATTTAATGGTGGTAAACCTCCTGTAATGCTCCAATGCGTAATTGACAATCCCGAATGTGTAAGGCGGGTAATGCAACCAACTACAACCATTATGTAAATAATAAAACAACCTGTGAGAAGCCAAATTATTACAGGTCTTGTTTGATTAATCTTTTTCATCTGAAATAATTTGTACAAAGTTAATTAATGAGTTTTTGAATAAAAACCATAATTGAGTAAAAAGATTCCCAAAATGCAAATGTTAAAATATTGTGATCATATTTTTAAATCTTTAAATTAGCTTGTTTAAATCTTGAAATCGATTTGAAATAATGCTAAAAAAGTACCTTGCTTTTTTTATTCTCTCAGTTTTTCTAAAAGTAAATCTTTACGGCCAGCTGCTTATTTCTAATCAAGGTGCAAGTCCATTAACAATTGTCCAAAATTTAGTAGGTAATGGTCTCACGGTTACTAACGTTGTTTTAAATTGCCCCTCTAATGCATATGGAACTTTCAGCAACGGATTAACAACTTGCGTAAATATGAATGCAGGCATATTACTTACTACTGGCAACGTTAACCAGATACCCGGACCTGCTGGAACTCAAAATTTTGGTCCAAATGTTTCTACGGGAAATGGAGTAATTTGTAGTGACCCGCAACTTAACACTCTAGAACCTCTAGCAAATTATGACTGTTGTATTTTGGAATTTGACGTTGCTCCTTCCTGCACTACACTTCAGATTCGTTTCGTTTTTGGTTCTGAAGAATATCCGGAATATGTATCCAGTAGTTTTAATGACGCATTCGGTTTTTTTGTTACCGGACCTAATCCTGCAGGTGGTAATTACAATAATACAAATGTTGCAACTTTACCCAACAATACCACCATTGTAAGTGTTGATAATGTAAACCAAAACGTGAATTCTGCATTTTACATTAATAACGGAGGATGTACAACAATTGCATTTGATGGATTAACAACAGTATTAACCAGAAACGTTCAGGTTGTACCATGTCAAACTTATCATTTCAAACTTGCAATAGCAGACGCTGGTGACGGTATTTATGATTCAGGTGTTTTCGTCGACTTTCTAGAATGTGTCAACGCTCTTGCTGTTAATACAACAACGAGTCCTGTGTCATGCTTTGGAAATGACGGCAGTGCAACGGCAAATATTTCACTTGGATACCCACCTTACACCGTAACTTGGAACACAAACCCTCCGCAAACTACCCCAACAGCAACTGGACTTACTCCGGGTGTTTATCAGGTTACTGTTGATGATGCCGGATCTTGTACTCCCCCGGTTGTGCAAACCGTAACTGTAACATCAAATGCGGCAATTCCAACTCTTAACGTTAATTCGCAGACTATTTGCGCAGGGCAGAATGTAACCCTTACCGCCACAGCTTCTTCGGCAGGAGGATCATATTCTTGGACTTCAAATCCTCCCGGGTTTAGCGCAAATACACAAAGCATAACTGTAAGTCCGTCATCAACAACAACGTATTCATGTACCTACAACAATAATGGTTGCATAGCATCAAACACCGGTACAGTGACTGTTAACCCGGTTCCAACACTTTCCGTAAACTCAACAACAATTTGTGTCGGACAAAGTGCATCATTAAACGCAACACCATCAATTGGTGGTGGAAGTTATTCATGGACATCAACACCTTCAGGATTTACATCAAGTAATTCAACAATAAATGTGAATCCAACAACAACAACTACTTATTCATGCAATTATTCTTTGAATGGTTGCCCTGCTTCATCCACAGGTATTGTAAATGTTAATCCGAACCCTACAGCTACAGCATCTAACAATGGTCCTTATTGCGCGGGAACAACAATTAATTTATCGGGTAATGGTGGTGCCTCATACAATTGGAGTGGACCAAATGGCTTTACTTCAACAACACAAAATCCTACAATAACAACTTCAACAAGTGGTAATTCAGGGGTTTACACATTAACTGTAACTAGTAATAATTGTACATCTGTTGCAACAACCTCTGTAAACATTTTAGCTAATCCAATTCCTAACTTAAATTCAAACGGTCCGGTTTGTGCCGGAACTGCATTATCTATTAATTGCAGTAATGGTGTAAATTGGTCTTGGACCGGTCCGAATGGATTTGTTACAGGAACCCAAAACAATACGCTCAGCCCTGTTTCAGTGCTTTCCTCCGGAACCTATAGTGTAACCATCAGCGATGTAAATGGTTGTACTGGAACCGGTACAATAAATGTAGTTGTAAATCCCTTACCCGTGATTACTGCTAGCACAACACCAATATGTACAGGCTTCAGCGGAACCTTAACAGCATCAGGAGCATCAACTTACTTCTGGAGTGGAGGAACAACCCCTTCTACAGGAGCGAGTGTAAGCGCAAGTCCGGTAACAACTACTACGTATACTGTTACAGGATTAGATGCAAATGGTTGCATAGGAAGCACAACAGTTTCCCTTGTTGTAAGTCCAAATCTATCTATTAACACTTCTCCTAGTGATACTATTTGTCAGGGAAGCAGTACTATTTTATCGGCAAGTACTTCAGGAGGCGGTACCTTTACTTGGAATCCTGGAGGACAATCAGGATCAACATTAACGGTTTCGCCTACATCAAATACAACCTATACAGTAAATGGCGTAAACTCAATAGGCTGTACAGGTACAACCACAGTAAGTGTTTTTGTGGCTCCAACATTAACTGTTACAGCGCTTACCGACAGTGCCAATTGCAATGGTCAGTGTAGTGGTCAGGCAAGTATAACGGTACTGCCTAACACAGGGAATTTTGCAAATTACAGTTATCAATGGAGTGGTGGAAATTCAACAGGATCGACTGCAAACTCACTTTGCGCCGGAAATTATTCTGTAAACGTAATAGACGCCGCAGGATGTTCGAATACCGTAAACATCATTATTTCAGAGCCACAGCCCATCACATTAAATTTAACCGGTACAGATGTCTTATGTTTTGGAGGAACTAATGGTTCGGCTGTTGCTACTGCCACAGGTGGAAACGGAAACTTCATTTTTAATTGGAGTAACTCTTCTAACGGGGCCATACAAAACAACTTAACTGCAGGTACCTATAGCGTAATTGTAACCGATATAAATAACTGCTCAACTACAGGACAGGTAATAATTAACCAGCCATCAACACCATTATCCGTGACGCTTTCTTCAACAAGCATAGACTGCAATAATCCAACGGCTACTATTACAAGTCAGGTAAACGGAGGCACTCCCAATTATAATTTTTCATGGTCTCCTTCCGGTACAGGGTCGAATCCTTCCGGTTTGAGTTCAGGTATTTACACTGTGACTGTAACAGACGCCAATAATTGTCAAGCAACACAAACTATTACTGTTAACGGGAATGCTTTACCACCAAATATTAATGCCGGTAATACAGGAATACTGGATTGTGGGATAAATCCTTCTACAACACTTAATGGCTCATCCTCGACAACTGGAGTAAGTTATTCATGGAGCGGGCCAGGAGGTTTCAATTCCACTTCTGCAAACCCGTTAATAACATCACCGGGGATATATACCCTGACAGTTACTGACCCTTCAAATGGCTGCTCGTCATCTGATACAGTTTATGTTGTTCAGGCGAGCATCAATGCTGCTTTTACCCCTAACCCAACTATCGGCAATGCTCCTTTATTTGTTGATTTTACAAACAATTCTTCAAATGCCACCGGATACGTTTGGAATTTCGGTAACGGCAGTACTTCAACCAACATCAATGATAGTATTACTTATTTTGGCCCGGGCACTTATACTGTTATGCTTATAGCCACAAATCAGTATGGTTGTATAGATACTGCGTTGGCAACCATAATGGTTAACGGAACGTCTTTTATTTTGATTCCAAACATTTTCTCACCTAATGGAGATGGAACTAATGAATTATTATCCATCCAGCATGAAGGTATTACAGAGTTGAATATGTTAATTTATGACAGATGGGGGTTATTAATGGCTGAAGTTAACGACCCTAATGGCGGGTGGGACGGCAAAACAAAAACCGGAGGAGACGCTCCTGATGGCACTTATTTCTATATTGTTGAGGCCAAGGGTATTGACGGGAAGGAATATGGATTACACGGATATTTTATGCTTTCCAGGTAATCAAAACTGATTAACACCATTAACCGTTGTATACTTCATGGTATACTTAACTCCGGGATTAGTGTACTTGTATGCACTATGACTCATAAGTGCGGCCTCGTGAAAACCGCATAAAATTAATTTGAGTTTATTCTTATACGTGTTAATATCTCCAATTGCATATATTCCGGGAATATTCGTTGAATAATCTTCAGTGTTAACTTCAATAGCGTTTTTATCAAGATTAAGACCCCACCCTTCAATGGGACCCAATTTTGGACTGAGTCCAAACAACGGAATTAGATAATCAGTTTCAATGGATTTGTTTTCGTTACTCTTTAGATTAACCACTTCCACAGCATTCAATTTTCCATTGCCCGATACGGATTTCAGGTTGGTGTTAAGGTATAAATCAATTTTACCGCTATCTGCGAGTTGCATCACCTTATTTACAGAGTCAGGCGCTCCTCGAAAAGACTCACTCCTATGAATCAGTGTAACTTTTTCAGCAATATTTGCCATGAAAATAGTCCAATCTAAAGCAGAGTCACCACCTCCCGCAATTACTAGTTTTTTACCTCTGTAATCCTCAGGATTTAAAACCATGTAGGCTATTCCTTTACCATTCTCAAACTCAGCAAGGCCATGAACTTCAGGTTTTCTAGGTTCAAAACACCCTAATCCCGCAGCTATCACAACCACCTTAGCATGAATTTCAGTTCCCATATTTGTTGTAAGCAGGAAATCGCATTCTGAACGCTTTTCCAACTTTTCGATCCGCTCACCAAAAGTAAAAGTTGGTTTAAACGGCTCAATTTGCTTCATTAAATTATCAACCAATTCTTGCGCATTAATTGTAGGGAAACCGGGTATATCATAAATCGGTTTTTTAGGATAGATCTCAGATAGTTGACCGCCAGCCTGAGGTAAAAAGTCTATTAGGTGACAGCGCATCTTCAATAAGCCCGCTTCAAATACCGCGAAAAGTCCTACAGGGCCTGCGCCGATAATGGCTATATCAGTTGAAATCATAGAAATAAAATTAAGGCACAAATTTAAATGGAATTGTTTAATTCCTAAGATTTATTCTTCAACGGTAAAAAAACGAGTGTTAAGTGAATAAAAACCGTTCCAAGTACAACTGTTATCATTAACAGAAAAATATTTTCCGTTCAACTGCATGGTATATGTTTCAATAACTGAACATCCGGAGTTGAATTTTTTCGAAATTAAATCGGATTCAAATTTTTTTATAAAATCTAAGCCGGAAGCATCTAATTCTTTCTTGAGGCTCAACTGCCTTTTAATGTAGTTCAATATAAAATGTTTTTCCTTCTCCTTTACTATTCTGAATTCAAGATCATCAACAGAAGTACCTGTTGCATTGTGAAGTATATACAATGTATCTCCGGGTCTAAGTTTGGAAAATAAACTTTTAGCTCTTGTTGATTTTAAAATCTTCCTTGATTTTAATTTAACTGTTGTACTTTTTGAAACATAAATTTCTTTGTAAAGTTTTTGGTTGAATCTTGAAAGAAGGCAAATCCTGTATTTACCCGGAGTAATTTTAAGAAAAATAAAATCTCCCTGATTGTTTATGTAACAAACTGTGTCCTTATTTCCACTCAGTATCGCCTTATCCCAAAAGTAATTACCGTGCAATGAAATTTCCTGGTCAGTAGAAATCTTTAGATTAAAAAATTCAGGTGAATTTTGTGCTTGTATGAAGCTTAATTCAAAAAAAAGAAATAAAATAATTAGTCTGTACACCTTGAATTATCTTGAAACTGCCTCTACCGATTTTATTTCTGGTACAGCACGCAATATCGTTTCTTCTATACCTACTTTCATTGTCATATTACTCATGCTACAACTTTTACATGCACCCTTTAATTCAACTCTTACTGTTTTATCTTCAGTAAGTTCAATGAAAGAAACATCACCACCGTCTGCGTGCAAATAAGGTCGAATTGATTCTAGAGCACCTTCTATTTTCTCAATAATGTTGGAATCGGTTTCAGTCATATTACACAGATTTAACAGTTTCTTTATCTTTTATATTAGCATTACGTATGGCAATTTGTTGAGCAACTTGATTGACCATATCTTTAAAAGCACCTGACTGAGGAGTGTTATCTTGCAAAACGGCAGGTCTTCCTGCATCTCCGCCCTCACGTATACTTTGAACTAAAGGTATCTGACCTAGCAAAGGAATATTTAATTCATCAGCCATTTGCTTTGCCCCATCCTTTCCGAAAATAAAATATTTATTGTTGGGTAATTCTGCAGGGGTGAACCAACTCATGTTTTCAACGATTCCTATAATTGGAACATTTATCTGAGAAATATTGAACATGGCGATTGCCTTTCTGGCATCAGCTAAAGCTACTTCCTGCGGAGTACTTACTATTATTGCCCCTGTGAGAGGAACTGCATTTACAAGAGAGAGATGTATATCTCCTGTTCCAGGAGGCAAATCAACAATCATATAATCAAGCTCTCCCCACCACGCATCTGTCAACATCTGTGTAAACGCCTTCTGTGCCATAGGGCCACGCCACACAATTGCCTGAGAAGGATCAGCAAAAAATCCAATAGACAACAACTTGACTCCATAACTTTCAACCGGGATTATATAATTGTTTTCTTCAATTTTTCTTACTTCAGGTTTTTCATTTACCACATCAAACATCAAAGGCATACTTGGCCCGTAAATATCTGCATCTATCAAACCTACTTTTGCACCGGCCTGTGCAAGACCTGCGGCAAGATTACTGGAAATTGTTGATTTACCAACTCCGCCTTTTCCACTTGCAATTGCAATGATGTTTTTTACACCGGGCAATATTGGCCTGTCATCTTTTCTGTTGGAAGTAACATTACTCGTCATATGAGCCTTTACAATTGCATCCTTATCAACGTAGTGTTTAACAGCGTTAATACATGCATTCTGAATCATGTCTTTCATTGGACAAGCCGGAGTAGTCAAGACAACGGAAAATGAAACTTCTTTCCCTGATACCTGCACATCTTTTACCATCCCCAAAGTAACAATATCTTTTTTTAGATCCGGGTCATCTACATATCCCAATGCCTCTAATACTTTTTCTTTAGTAATCATTATTGTAATAATTGCAATAAAGATAATAAAAGTCTCACTCAAGACTTTTGAATAAAATGAAAAAAGTGTTTAAGATAAATTACCTGATTAAATTAACATGGCCGAGGAAGTTTTTCTTTGTGCCGTCAGTCTGTTTGAGGGTCATCTTCCAAACATACACATCCTGTTGGGCAAGTTCAGAGCCTCCTTTGGCCCTGCCATCCCAAAAGTCACCTAC
>JBKCIQ010000102.1:0-9866 GCA_046302135.1 Bacteroidota bacterium
GGCTAGTTCCCCTACTATTACCTGTACCAACTCTGTTGTTACGGTGTCGGGAAGTTCCACTACCTCTGGAGTCACTTATCAGTGGTCTTCGGGGGTGGCAAGTACGTCTTCAGCTACTACAACAGTAAATGCTCCCGGAACCTATACGCTTACCATTACAGATCCGGGTAACGGTTGTACCAACTCAGGAACCATTGTTGTGGCAAGCTCTACGGTTTTGCCTAATGTGAGTGCGGGAAGCAGTCAAACCATTACTTGCTCCTCACCTAATGTAACGCTTTCAGGGTCTTCTACTACTTCCGGGGTTACCTATCAGTGGAGTCCTGCGGGAAGCGCTCCCACTTCAGCTTCTACCAATGTTAGTGCTACAGGAGTATATACTCTAACGGTTACCAATCCATCCAATGGATGTACAAATACTTCAACTGTTTCTGTTGGAACAAATACCACTACGCCTAATCTTAGCGTTTCCCCCTCCCAGACACTAACGTGTAGCGTAAGTAATGTAACAATTAGTGGTTCATCTACCACTTCAGGAGTTACTTATCAGTGGAATCCCGGGGGAAGTACTCCTAATTCACCCTCTACAGGAGTTAGTGCAACAGGAAGCTACTCCCTCACTGTTACCGATCCTACTAATGGATGTACAACGCAATCTGTAGTTGTTGTAAGTACAAACACTACGCTTCCTAACGTGAGTGCGGGATCTAATCAAACCATTACTTGTACTTCCACTAACGTAACTCTTTCGGGGTCTTCCTCTACTTCCGGGGTTACCTTTCAATGGAATCCCGGAGGAAGTGCTCCTACTTCTGCTTCTACTAACGTTACTGCCTCCGGAACTTACACCCTTACGGTTACAAATCCTCTAAATGGATGTATAAATACCTCAACCGTTGCTGTAAGTGTAAATAATACCTTACCCAACCTCACCATGGGGCTTGGTCAAACCATCACTTGTTCTAATCAAACTGTGACCATTTCCGGAAGTTCTACTACCTCCGGGGCAACCTATCAGTGGTCTTCGGGGGTGGCAAATACATCTTCAGCTACTACAACAGTAAATGCTCAAGGAACCTATACCTTAACAGTTACAGACCCTTCAAATGGTTGTACAACTCAAGGATCTGTTCTTGTAAATACCACCACATCACTTCCAAATGTTTCCACAGGTAGCAACCAGACTTTAACCTGTAATACAACTACCGTTTCAATAAGCGGGTCTTCTACTACGCCGGGTGTTACTTACCTGTGGAGCCCTGCGGGAAGTACTCCTGCTTCGGCTACTACTAACGTTAGTACTGCCGGTATCTATACGCTAACAGTTACTGATCCTTCCAATGGATGTACAAATACCTCAACCGTTTCTGTTGGATCCAATACCACTACGCCTAATCTTAGCGTTTCCCCTTCCCAAACACTAACGTGTAGCGTAAGTAATGTAACAATTAGTGGTTCTTCTACTACTTCAGGGGTTACCTATCAGTGGAATCCGGGGGGAACAACTCCTACTTCAGCCTCTACTAACGTAAGTACAACAGGGAATTACTCCCTAACCGTTACTGATCCTTCTAACGGGTGTACAACGCAAACGGTTGTTACCGTTGGTTCTAATACAACAGCGCCTGATGTGAGTGCGGGGAATGATCAACTACTTACTTGCTCACAAACCAATGCAACTTTATCAGGTAACTCAACAACCTCAGCAGCCACTTTCAGTTGGGAAGGACCTAATGCCGGTACTCCAGCGGGGGCTACTCCTACCAACGCATCCACACAGGTAACTTCAACAGGAACATATACACTAACCGTAACAGACCCTGCTAACGGCTGTACATCAACAGACATTGTAATTGTAAATCCCGATGCAAATCTTCCTGATGTAAGTGGTGGAAGTAATCAAATAATTAATTGTAATAACACCACTGCAGTCATTTCAGGAATATCAAATACCCCTGGAGTTACTTATCAATGGACAGGGAGTAATGGAGGTGGAACCACACCAAGCAATAACTCTACTACTGTAAATTACAGCGGAACATTTACACTCACTGTGACTAATCCTGCAAACGGTTGTTCAGCAAATACTACCATTAATGTAACTCTGGATACATTGAGTCCATCTATTACAATTACAAATCCTTCAATAATTAACTGTTCGAACACACAAATCATTTTAAATGCGACTACAAATTCCTCATCCCCGATTATCAACTGGAATGGACCTTCCATTGTATCAGGAGGAAATAGTGCAACCCCGGTAGTTTCATCAGGAGGGACCTATTCTATTTCAATAACAGATAACAGCAATGGATGTTCGTCCTCAGCTTCAGTTTCTGTGAGCGAAGATTTTACAATACCTAATGTAAACGCAGGTGCTGATCAAACCCTTACCTGTACAGTTTCATCTGTAAATCTATATGGGGCATCCACTATTCCGGGTGCAATTTTTAATTGGACTGGACCGGGCATATTATCCGGTTCTACTAATGACACAGCTCTTGTAGATGTAATTGGAGTATATACTCTAACTGTCACGGATCCCGCAAATGGTTGTTCTAGTTCGTCTACAGTAAATGTCAATCCTGATGCAAGCCTACCTAATATAAGTGTTGGACCTAATCAATCCATAACGTGTCTTGTAAGTGCAGTGAATATTTCAGGGAATTCAACGAATGCCAACGCAGTATTTTCTTGGAGCGGTCCCGCAGGATTTACTTCCTCGTCAGCGAACACATCGGTTACGTCACCCGGAACTTATACCTTAACTGTAACAGATGCCATGAACAATTGCTCAAACTCTGCTGTTGTATCAGTAAATGACTCAACGCAAGCACCCGGTGCCAATGCAGGAAGTGACGTAAGTCTTACTTGTTCAAGCACATTTGCACCTCTTAGTGCATCTTCAGGAGTAAGTGGAGTTACATATCTCTGGAATGGGCCGAATGGATTTACATCTTTGAGTCAAAATACTATCGTTAGTACAATCGGAGATTACACGGTTACCGTTACTAATTCTAACACAGGCTGTTCTTCACAAGACACAGTTAGCGTACTCAGTGGTGCAGGAATTCCAAACATCAGTGTTTCTAACTCACCAACAATTAACTGTGTAAACACAACTGTAACTATCTCCGGAACATCTACCACTAACGGAGTAATTTTTTCTTGGGCAGGGCCAAATGGTTTCTCTTCATTCAACTCAAGCCCTTCTGTGAGTGATTCCGGAACCTTTGTGTTAACCGTTACAGATCCGTCCAACGGGTGTAGTTCAACGGCAACTGTAGTAGTTATTGAAAACACTACAACACCAAATGCTTCCTCCTCTGCATCATCTAATACCATTACTTGTACCATCAACAGTTCAACACTAACAGGCGCTTCAACAACCAACGGTGCTTTATTAGTATGGAGTTATGGTACAACACCTCTTACCGGAAATCCTGTTACTGTAATTGAAGGAGGAAGCTATCTACTTACTGCAACCGATCCATCAAATGGTTGTCAAAGTACCTCTTCAATTATTATTTCAGTTGATACAGCAAATCCAATTATTACATTGAACTCTTTAGTAGATACAATCAATTGTATAAATCCGTTAACATCTATTTCGGCCAACTCTTCTACCTCTGGTTTAACATACAATTGGTCAGGACCCAACGGATTTTCTTCATCACAACAAAACTCAGGAACAATAACAGATCCGGGAAGCTATTCAATCGTTGCAGTCAATCCCGCTAACGGATGTAGTGTTACAGCTTCGCAAAATATTTACCTGGGAACCAATCCTTCTGTTTCTTTTTCTGCTAATCCAACCTCAGGAGTTGCACCTCTTCCTGTTAACTTTACAAACAACAGCGATCCCGGATTTACAAGCTATCAATGGAGTTTTGGTGACAACAACTCGTCTATAAGTGAAGATGCATCCAATACATACACCTCAACCGGTACATTCACCGTTCAACTTATTGGCTACACCCCAAACAATAACTGCAACGACACCGCCTCAATTGTAATTAATGTATACCCAGAGGCTGAAATTTTAATCCCGAATGTCTTCTCACCTAATGGTGATGGAACAAACGAGTTTTTCTTCATTTCATCTACAGGACTTAAAGACCTGCACGTAGATATCTACGACCGTTGGGGACTTAAGGTTGGTGAGATAAATGGTATCAACGGATATTGGGATGGAACCAACTCCTCCGAGGGTACATACTTCTTTATATTGGAAGCCACCGGATTTGACAACTCCAAAATTGAAAAACAAGGGTACTTAATGCTTGTTCGGTAAATATTTCTATTAAATTTTAAACTTTTATTGCAAGAAATTTAAGCGAATGTTTGGTACATTTGTTCAACTATTTTTTTTAGTTGGAGACGGAGAGCAAAATAACAATAGAAAGCGAAGTTTCAAATGTAAAAAACATTTCAAAAACAGCATCACTTACAGAACTTCTAAAACTGAGACTTTCTTGGCTCGTTGTATTTTCTGCCCTGATTAGTTATTTCACTGTTGCTGACTCATTCAATTTGGTTTCAATTTTAATGCTCGTAATAGGCGGAACATTCGTAACTGGCTCAGCAAATGGTTTCAATCAAGTTATCGAGAGAAAACATGATAAATTGATGAAAAGAACCATGAATAGACCCATGCCAACTTCCAGGCTTAACGTAAATGAAAGTTTGATTTTTTGTTTTACGCTTCAGATTATCGGTGTAGTTTTACTTTGGGTTTTTAATAACCCACTTTCTGGTATTTTAGGTTTGCTATCCACTATTCTTTATGCTCTTTTTTACACACCTCTAAAAAGGGTCACGCCTTTATCAGTTTTCGTGGGAGCCATACCGGGAGCAATGCCCCCACTTATTGGCGCAGTTGCCGCAACCAACGGATTTGGTCAAATAACATACGAAGGATGGCTTTTGTTTGCAATTCAATTCATCTGGCAGTTTCCACATTTCTGGGCTATTGCCTGGATGAGTCATGATGATTACCTCAAAGCAGGATTTTTCATGCTTCCTTCATATAGCGGCAGAACCAAAGCGAGTGCATTTCAAATATTGGTTTACAGTCTTTTTTTAATCCCCGTTAGTATATTACCATGTATATTTCTTTTCAATAGTTGGATTACAGGGTCTCTCATTCTGTTAATAGGTATTTTGTTTTTTATTCTATCAATAAAATTATTTAAAGATTGTTCAATTGAATCCGCAAAAAAATTGATGTTCGCATCATTCATTTATCTTCCAATAATTCAAATTCTAATTCTGACCGGAAAATGGATACAAAAACTTTGAGCCCTGAAAATCAGGAATACAAAAAAAGAATCTATAAAGCTGAAAAAATGCTGGTTTGGTTACTTACTTTTTCGGTAACCATGGTGTTTGCCGGATTAACAAGTGCATATATTATCAGAAAAGAATCAAAAGACTGGATGACTTTTAGGTTGCCTGATGTATATATGGTATCCACAGCAGTATTACTATTGAGTAGTGCGGCAATGATTTTTACAATCAACTCTATTAAAAAAAATAAGCTTTTAAATGCAAAGGTTTCAATGTTGATTGCACTAATTCTAGGTATTGTATTTTGTTTTACTCAGTATAACGGTTTTTATGGCCTGCATCAACAGGGTATTTACTCGTTAGGTAAAGGCGCAAACGTTGCCGCTTCCTTTATTCTGGTTTTAACCCTCACTCACGTTGCACACCTGGTTTTGGCTATGATTGGCATGATATGGACATTTTTTAAGCTTAATAAAGGCGCTTATTCCTTGGATGACTACCACGGTTTACAACTTTGTGCTACTTTTTGGCACTATATGGATATTTTGTGGATCTATTTATTTCTTTTTTTGTATTTTATTCGTTAAACTTGTACCCTAAATTCTAATAATTTAACATTACATAAAAATGGGACACGCAGTTCAGTTTGATTCCAAAACAGCCTGGGACGGAGGAAAATCTCCTCTTAATGTAAGTTACGGGAAAATGTTTATGTGGTTTTTCCTTATTTCTGATGCACTAACCTTTGGTGGTTTACTTTGTGCATATGGATTTTCGCGCCATGCTCACGCCGATGAATGGGCACTTGCGGAAAACGTATTTACACATTTCCCTTTTGTAGATAAGCACGTGCCTTTGGCATATGTAGGTTTAATGACTTTCATTCTAATTATGTCTTCCGTTACAATGGTTTTGGCTGTGGAAGCTGGTCATAGAATGGATAAAAAAGGTGTTACACTTTGGTTGTTTCTGACTATTATTGGTGGATTGATGTTCGTTGGATCGCAGGCATGGGAATGGTATCACTTTATTGTTGGAACTGAAGCCGGCGGAATTGTTCCACAAATAACTGCTTCAGGAGCCAGAATTCCAATGGAGTTTCATGGTGCAAATATGACTGTAAATGAATATGGAGCTCCTCAATTTGCAAACTTTTTCTTCTTCATTACAGGCTTTCACGGCTTTCACGTTTTCTCGGGTGTGGTAATAAATATTATTATATTCATTAATGTTGTTGCAGGAACCTACGAAAAAAGAGGTCATTATGAAATGGTAGAAAAAGTAGGTCTATATTGGCACTTCGTTGATTTGGTGTGGGTGTTTGTATTTACCTTTTTCTATTTATTGTAACATTTAACAATCTAATTTAATTAAATATGGATTTTCACGATGATTACCCGGAGTACGAAAAAATGAGTAACCACTCCGAAGAAGAAGGAAAACCAATTCGTAAAAAATTATGGATGGTTTTCTGGATAATGCTTGGTGTTACCCTTGTAGAATTGGCTATAGGTACTTACGCCAGCAGTATGGGCATGTTGGACTCTGAAAGGAGGTCATCTTTGTTGCTTAAAATTATCTTTGTAGTGCTAACGATAGTTAAGGCGGGATACATTGTTATGATTTTCATGCACCTTGGCCATGAAGTAAAATTTATGAAATGGACCATTCTTGCACCATACATTATCTTCTTGTGCTATCTTGTTTTTATTATTTTGGTTGAAGGTACTTACGTCGGAATACCTAGCAACAGGACCCCGCCTCACAAGCAATATTTAGAAAACAGAGCGGCAATTGTTAAGCACTTGAACTCAGGTGGACATGGACATAGCGAGGGTGGCGGGCATGAACAAAAAAAAGCTGAGTAATTTTAATTTGTTTCATCATTTAAAAACCGACAAACAACAATGTCGGTTTTTTGTTTTTTAACCCTCATTTATCTTAAAATTTCTTTTTTAACTGCTTATCTTTGGTAAATAAATGAGCACTAAAAAAAAGATACTTCTACTTACAATACTGGTATTTCCAGGACTATTTTATTTCTTTCTTGAGCTGTCTAATGCCAACTTTAAAAAGATGGCTTATTATGGTCCGAAATATTTCGATGCCTCAAAAAATGACACTGTATATTATAAGCTAAATATTGAAAATGTTTTTGAAAACAGCGAAAGCACCAAATTAAAATTAGACACCAACGAACTTCCTGTTTTTTTGATTGGATTTCTTGACAGAAAAATGAAAAATGAAGGCTATAAACTGAATGGGCTCCTTGAGTATACACAGTATCAACCGGAAAAACTAAACTACATTGATATTCTCATTGTCTCTGATTTTGATTCGCTGAAACCAAAATTGGAAATAAAAAAAGATTTGAAAATTCGAAATAATGAAATTAAAGAAGTGTTTTTGAACACCTCAGAATTTAATGCTGTAAGAGATCAATTTTTTAAAGGAAAACCAATACATGTTTTTAAATATTTTTTTGCCCTGGTGGATAAAAACAGAAACATTAGAGGCTATTACGACCCTACATTTGTGTCTGAGGTAAAAAGAATGATACTGGAGTTTGAACACCTGAAACTACGCGACGAGAAGGCAAAACTCATCAAGAAAAATAAAATTGAAAAGAAATAATGCAAAAATTTAAATATATATTTTTCTATTTTTCATTTGTAATACTTCTAATATACGGCTGTAATCCTGAGAGGAAAAAGACTGAAAACACCGAAAGTAATTTATCAATTATAGGTGAAAAAAAAATAGCAGAAAATGGTAAAGACACAATCTATCATACCATTCCTGACTTTTCGTTTACTAATCAGTTCGGAGAAAAAATCAGCAACGAAAGCACCAAAGGAAAAATTTATATTGCTGATTTCTTTTTTGCCACTTGTACAAGCATATGCCCGATAATGAGCAAAGATATGGGGCTGGTGCAAAATGCCTTTGCAAATGATAAAGATGTTCTAATTTTATCTCATACTGTTAATCCAATGCACGATACAGTCGAAGTTCTGTATGAATACGGAAAAAAATTCGGAGCGATAAAAGGTAAGTGGCATTTGCTAACCGGAGAAAAAAAGAAAATTTATGATTTGGCAAAAAATGGATACTTGGTTAATGCTTTGCAAGATGATGGTTCAGCAGAAGGATTTCTACACAGTGAACTATTTATGTTGATAGATAAACAAAGTAGAATTCGTGGAATGTATGATGGAACAGATAGCGTTCAGGTTGTGAAACTTATAAACGATATAAAAAAATTAAAACAAGAATAATGGAGCTTACACAAAAAGGAATGAGTGAAAAAACCGCTAAGGTGCTGACTGCGGTGATTACTGTTGTTGTATTTGGAACGGTTGTATTGTTAGGTAGTAAAATTATTCCGGCTCCACCTACACCGGAGCTGGTTAAAAGCTTTCCTAAATACAGTGCAATTATAAATGGAATTACAAGTCTAGTTCTAATTTTTTCGGTCATTTCAATTAAGAACAAAAAAATTGAAATACATCGCAAACTAAATTACACCGCAATGGTTTTATCCGGTATTTTTTTGGTGTTTTATATTGCTACGCACTTTTTCTTTCCAGACACTCGTTTTGGTGACCTAAACCACGACGATGTTGTTAGTGTAGATGAAAAACTTCAAGCAGGATCTACCAGAATTATTTACCTGATAATCTTACTTTCTCATATTACATTGGCAGCGGTAGTGCTTCCAATGGTACTAATGACATTTTTTTACGGTAACACTAATAATGTTATTAAACACAGAAAAATTGCGAAATACACATTTCCAATATGGCTTTATGTTACCATAACTGGAGTAATTGTTTACTTAATGATTAGCCCATATTATTATTTTGGTTGAGATTTAAATGAAAAAACATTTTAAAAATATTTTCATTGCACTCGTTTTATTGTTAATTGCATTTGATACTTACTCACAATGTGCAATGTGCAAAGCATCAGCGGAATCCAGTATTGAAAACGGAGGTACTATAGCCAAAGGTGTCAACAACGGAATAGTTTATTTGATGGGAGTTCCTTATTTATTACTGCTTACATTCTGCTTAGTTTTCAGGAAAGACATTGCAACTGTATATCATAGATGGAGAAAAACATCACCTGAAGCTTTGGGAACAGCACTTAAAGAATACAGGTTCCTTATTTTTTTCTTCTCGGCTTTGAGCGTTCTATTTATGTTTTTTGCTTACATTCAACTCAGTTGAGGATGAAGATTTTATTATTTGCTATAATTTTTCTTCCTCTTTTTTCTTGTAACATTTCTAGATCAGACCAAACCGAAAAATATGACGAAAGCAGGGAACTACTTCCTGATCCGGAAGGTTACAAAAAAGACACTTTTATTTTAGATGACTCAACAAAAAAATAAGCTGAATTCAACAAATAAGTGCAATTTTTTGAACAAAAGGAAAAAAGTTTTTAATGACTTTTTTCCTTTTGACCAAGTAGTGCAATCTTTAGATTGTCTATGTCAAAAAATTACAAACAACTCAGTTTAGAGCAAAGGTATCAAATCGAAGCATTACTTAAAGCCGGTATGAGCCAAAAAT
>JBKCIQ010000103.1:0-6822 GCA_046302135.1 Bacteroidota bacterium
TTCAAAGCTGGTAATGTTTTTTATTGAAATAGTTAAAAAAACATATCCACTCAAGGCCACTAGTGAAGAGTTAGAAAAATTCATAAAGCTCATTGCAAAATCGGGAATTGCAAGTACTTCACAAGCAAGAATTATTTCGGGTGTTAGAGCATTTTTTAAATACCTAATAATTGAAAATGAAATAAATGAAGACCCCTCAACCCTACTTGAATCTCCAAAGCTGGGAAGAAAACTTCCGGAATTTTTAAGCGAAAATGAAATTGAAATGATGATTAATGCAATTGACAGAAGTACGAAAGAAGGAGAAAGAAATGTTGCAATTATAGAAACACTTTACGGATGTGGCCTCAGGGTGAGTGAGCTGTCAGGATTAAAAATTTCGGATTTACACTTGGAGGAAGAATACATTTTAGTGACAGGAAAAGGAAACAAACAAAGACTGATTCCTATAGGAGAAATTGCAATTAAACACATTAAAATTTGGATGGATCAATACAGAATTCACCTAAAAATTAAAAAAGAGGCGGAAGATATTTTATTTTTAAATAGAAACGGAATTAAATTATCAAGAGTGATGATTTTTAACATCATAAAGGATCTTGCAGTTAAAGCGGGAATAAAAAAGAACATTAGTCCGCATACACTAAGGCATTCGTTTGCAACCCACCTGGTTACCGGAGGTGCAGATTTAAGAGTTGTTCAGGAGATGCTTGGTCACGAAAGTATCACTACAACAGAAATTTATACCCACCTTGACAGAAAATATCTTAGAGAAAACATATTGAATTATCACCCAAGAAATAAAAAAGAAAAATAAGGCTAGCTTAATAGCCACGCAACGCCTGCACCAGTAATTATCGCAAGAATTTTCGATAATTGATATTTGTGATTTTTTTCACTGCTCTCGAACATAATTGTGGTTGAAATATGAAGAAAGATTCCAATTACCACAGCCAAAGAAATCTTCTGAAATTGTTCGAACTCACTAAAACCGGACCACTGTAAAACCTGTGTGATAAAACAACCCACTGGGGCCATTAGAGAAAATAAAAGAAGGTATGCAAGCGCCTTTCGTCTACTCATTCCGTTATGCAGTAGCATACCTGTAAATGCGATCGAAATTGGGATATTATGTAAAATGATGCCAACTACCAATGAATCCGAAAAATTTAGTGCAGAACCATTTTGAATTACCGAAGCATGCTGTGATACAGGCATACCTTCGAGCATACTATGAACGAACAGTCCCGCTAAAACAGAAAAAGGAATCTTATGGTCCTTGCTATGTAAATGAGCGTGACCATGTTCTATCCCGGTTGAAAAAAACTCCAGTAACAATTGAATAAAAAATCCCGAGAGAATATAAATTCCAATTTTTTGAGGGTCTTGACCTTCGTATAATTCAGGAAAAAGATGAAGAAGTGATAACGCCAGAATATATGCCCCACTGAAAGATAGTATGAGCTTCAATTTTTTTTCAGTAAAATGAAAAGAAAAAACAACAAGACCGGATAAAAAAACCGGGACAAAAAGCATCACACAACTTAACCACCAAACCATTCAAGAATTTTGAAACCGCAAATATACAATTAAGTTAAACTAATCGTATTAGTTTTTGGTGATCTGGTAATGATGAAAAATGTCCTTATTTCGAATTACAAGAAAATAAATCCCACTCGTTAAAGAAGAAACATTGATATTGAAAATATCGTGATTGCTAATTTGATTCATATCGAAAACCTTTTTTCCCATTAAATCAAATATCTGAATTGAGCTTATTTCATCTTCCGACTTAATTTTTATAAAATCATAGAATGGATTGGGAAAAATACAAATTGACTCATTATTGAATTCTTCAATAGAATTTGAAGAAGGACATTGAACTACAAATTGTCCCATCATACCATCATCTTCATGTGGCAACATATGACAATGATACATATAAGGCATCATATCGTCACAAAATGTTTCGAATTGAGTTATGAATTTTACAGTTTGCATTGCAGGAACCAAAACAACATCTTTTCTACCCTGCATGTTCGCAGGTGGAGTAGCACCATTTATCTCAGTGATATAAAACTGAACATCGTGAATATGGAAAGGATGAGCAATTGGCGATTGATTCGTTAAGGTCCAAACTTCTGTACTATTTAGAGGTATGGTATAGTTAATCACATTCATATCGAAACTGGTATTATTGATTAAAAATCCTCCATTAAGTGCATTAGGCCCCATAGAAACAGGAGAAAATGTAAGTGTTCGATTAGTTGTTGCCGATGTCAACGGTATGGGAGTATTGTTCACTAAAATAGATGGAATTGAGATGACTGCATTATTAGTAGTCGAAACCACATGAAAATTTAAAACATTAAAATTATTTCCATTTAGAATGTTTGAAGAATAGCCGGGTATAGTCTGCCCCTGACCCATTCCGGGTTGTGCCGCACCATATGTTGCACTAGGTAATTCCGATGCAAAACTGATTAAATCTAAATTCTGACCCGACATACCTGTAAAATCAATTAAGATTTCTGCACGTTCTCCGGGCGCAAGTCGAAGGCGCGTTAGTGTTACCGGCAGATTGAGTAATCCACCATCAGACCCAATTTGACTGAAAGATTTGTTACCAGTAAGTCCTAAATTCAACACGCGCTCAGTTGAAGCATTCAGCAACCTTAATCTAACAACCTGAGACGGAACATCAAGATAAGGCCGCACTGTGCCATTCACAATTGAAACACTGTCTGAAGCAGTCCCAACAACAATTTGCTTATTTGCATCAAAACATTTAGACTGAATCACCAATGGAAAATCATCCACTCCGTATTTCCTTGGCAAATTTAAAGTGGCCTCAGCAGAATCTCTAACAATAATTAAACCGGCGGCGCCAAGTGTAACATGCTTCTCAGTCATCATGTGCAAATGAGGATGATACCAATATGTGGAGGCATGATCTCTGACTTTAAACTTTGGATTTCATACGCCCCCCGGTAGTATGTAGTTGTGTGGACCTCCATCGTTCATTGGTGAAACATGCATTCCATGCCAATGAATAGTGGTGGTGTCCATCAAAAAATTATTAACCGTAATACTCACCGAATCCCCTTTGTTAAGAAATAAGGTTGGTCCAAGGTAGGATGAATTTATTCCGTAAGTAGAAGTTATATTTCCATTATAAAAAACATGTATTGAATCCTTAATTGAGAGGTTGATGTTTGTACCCGATAATGTATCAGGAATAAAAAGTGGTTGTTGTGCAAAAGCGAAATTGATTAAAAACATAATCAGAAGAATGATTCTTTTTTCCATAAGTTTATTTTTTATTGAAGATCATAATCAACCTATCAGAATGTAATTCATTAAATTCTTCAAGCGCATAATTACCAAATACATCTTTCAACCCGAATCCTGCAAGCTTTGCAATTTCAATCAAATCATTAATTTGATAAGCTCTAACACGCTCATTAAACTCAAATTTATTGTGACCATCAACAACATTGATTGTCTTAATGATTACCCCATCATTTATCTCTCTCTTAATCTCAAAAAATACACCTTCAATTGTTTTTGTATCATGCCCAACTAAATTTGAAATTACTTTTTTTGAGTTCATAAAATCAACTACAAAAACCCCATCTTTCTTTAGAGATTGCTGAGCTGAAATGAATACTCTTTCATCATCTCTTCTTCTGGTGAAATATCCCATACTTGTGAAAACATTTAACACAACTCCAAAATAATTGGTTCGAAATGCTGTTCTCATATCATGAATAGAAAACTCAAGGTTTTCATAATTGAAATTTTCTTTAGCGAGTTTTATGCTGTTTTCTGAAAGATCAGTTCCCAATACATTCATTCCCTTTTTTGAGAGATAATTTGCATGCCTGCCTTTTCCGCAGGCCATATCCCAAATCCTTGTATCAAATGAAAGGCTTAAATTCTGAATCAAATTATTTAAAAATAATTCTGCCTCCTCTTCATTTCGGTTTTTGTACAATAAATGATAATAAGAAGTATCGAACCAATTGGCATACCATTCATCAGAATTTTTCACCCTATCATTCATAATTTAAATTTATTAATTACTTCGGCACTACAAAATAAAAAATCCCGTTTTCTCGACGGGATTTTATGTTTATTCGTTCGAGCAAATTATTTTGCATATCCGGTTGCCCTGGTTTCTCTAATTACTGTGACTTTAATTTGTCCGGGGTAAGTCATCTCCGTTTGAATTTTCTGTGAAATATCAAATGCCAACTGCGAAGCTTTTTCATCACTAACCTTATCTGACGCAACAATAACACGCAGTTCTCTGCCTGCCTGTATTGCGTAGGTTTTCTCTACACCCTGATAAGAAAGTGCAAGGGCTTCTAAATCTTTTAACCTTTTAATGTATTGCTCCGCAACTTCTCTTCTTGCACCTGGTCTTGCTCCGCTTATTGCATCGCAAACCTGAACAATAGGAGAATAAAGTGTTGTCATTTCAACCTCATCGTGGTGAGCTCCGATGGCATTACAAACCTCAGGTTTTTCTTTATACTTCTCAGCGAGCTTCATACCTAAAATCGCGTGTGGTAATTCAGGTTCATCATCAGGTACTTTTCCTATATCATGAAGTAGTCCTGCACGTTTTGCAACTTTAGGATTTAATCCAAGTTCACTTGCCATAGTTGCACAAAGATTAGCAACTTCGCGGCTGTGCTGTAAAAGATTCTGACCATATGAAGATCGATATTTCATCCTTCCGACCATTCTAATTAATTCCGGATGAAGTCCGTGAATACTTAAATCTATACAAGTCCTTTTTCCAATTTCTATAATTTCTTCTTCAACCTGTTTCTTCACCTTCTCAACCACCTCCTCTATTCTTGCCGGATGTATTCTTCCATCGACCACCAATTGATGCAATGCAAGTCTTGCAATTTCTCTTCTTACCGGATCGAATCCAGAAAGAATAATAGCTTCCGGAGTGTCGTCAACAATTACTTCTATTCCTGTTGCGGCTTCAAAGGCGCGGATATTCCTTCCCTCACGACCAATGATGCGTCCTTTCATCTCATCGCTTTCAATATGAAAAACCGTTACAGAGTTTTCTATGGCTTGCTCTGTTGCGACTCTTTGTATGGTTTGAACAACAATTTTTTTAGCCTCACGATTTGCATTTATCTTGGCCTCATCCATTATGTCCTTTATATAAGACATGGCTTCAGTCTTTGCCTCAGCTTTCATGCTCTCAACCATCTGACTTTTTGCTTCATCAGGACTCATCCCGGAAAGTTTTTGCAAAGCCTCAACCTGCTGGCGATGCATTTTATCCAACTCATCTTGCTTTCTCTTGTTGTTTTCGATTTGCAAATTGAGATTAGATCTTACTTGTTCTACATCCTTATCCTTTCTGTTAAATTCCTCAAGGCGCTTATTCAAATCCTGTTCCTTTTGTTTAATTCTGTTTTCGTTTTTAGAAATTTCAGAATTTCTAGATTGAACAGATTTGTCGTGTTCAGATTTTAACTGAAGGAATTTTTCTTTTGCCTGAAGAATTTTCTCCTCCTTTTCAGCTTTTGCCTTGATTTCCGCTTCTCGGATAATTGAAGATGCTTTGGTTTGAGCTTGTTTTATAATCCCTTTGTTAATGGATGAACCGCCTAAAAACCAACCTGCAATTACTCCAATGAGCAGGGCTATTGCGCCAATAACATATGGCAACCAAATCATTGTTTGTGCATTCATTTTTAAAAATTTAATTTAGACCTAGCCGGCACAAACGAAAAAAAGAATAAAAATGAAAATAAAGAAAATAAAATTAGGTTATTCTACACCCTTAATCTTACCTTGGTGTTCCTGCAGCATAGAATTTACTTCCTGAGCAAATATCTGTAAGCGATTAAGTTCGGACTTATTTCCTGATGCATCTCTTAAATGGTCAACCATTATTTGCAAAAAGGCCATCGCAAGTATATCTTTTTTCTCACGAACATGACTGAATTTATTTTCAAATTCGAAGTAACGTTCGTTAATAATGGAAGCAGCGTTCAGTATAAGTTCTTCATCTTCAGAATTTACACGCAAAGGATACTCTGTGCCTGCAACTTTTACTTTTATTGATAACTGTTCCATTATTTCAGGATTGTGCATTTAAAGCGGCTATACACCTATCTATTTCTCTTAATAATTCATTGATCTTCAATTTCGCGGATCTTTTGTTTTCAATTGATCCTGCCAACACTTTGGCTAAGTTAGCAGAATTTGAAAGCTTTTCCAAATTATTATCATTTTTTTGGCTTTCAACAACATTGCCATACTCCGCTAACTTTTTTAACAAATCTGAAACCTGCTTCTCGAGCTCCTCTTTTTGAACCTTCAAATTTAATGACTCGTTCTTGAGTGCCTCTATTTTATGGTTTAACTCTATTTTTTCATCGGATATTGAAAGGTTCGAACTGCTCAATTCTTCTTCTGCCTTAAACAATTCTCTCTTTAAATCAGTGATTGTTTCCTCTAATTTTATTTTTTCGGAATTCAAATTGTCTGCAAACTGCCTTAATTCTTCAATTTCAACAGAAGAAGAAGAGAATTCTTCATTTTTACTTAATAATTCAGCTGATTTATTTTCTGCCAAGGCAAGATCGACTTTTAACTGCTCATTAAAAGCTGTAAGCTCATCAACCTTTGAAGTTAGAGAGGAGTTAACTTCATCTAAAACCGATAATTCATTCAAACGTTTTTCAAGCTCCAAAATATTTTCTCTAAGTTCATGTATTTCTGAGTTTTTCACTTCAAGATCATTTCTTGAATCAGACGCTCCTGCGTTGAGTTTAGTAA
>JBKCIQ010000104.1:0-31202 GCA_046302135.1 Bacteroidota bacterium
GAATCAAGAGGTTAAATTAAAGAAGTGCATTCATAAAATTTCAGAAAACTTGACTGATTATATTGAGAAAAAAGTAAAAGAAAAATGTTTTAAAAAAACAGGGAAAATTTATTTTCAGGGTATGAAGTTGTACGAACAACCACAGAAATATGAATTGAAAAAGTTTATTTCCAATCAGATACTGAAAATTAAAGTTGATTTAGATTGGACTAATACAAATGAAATCCATAATCTTAGAAAAAATGTGAGGGAAATTTTAGACATACGTTTTTTCTTCCGGTCGATTGGTTTAGATTCAAAACTGATAGGTGATTTTAGAAGGCTACATGCTTTGTTAGGCAATTGGCATGACCTGGTAATGCTAAGTAAGTATTTAAGTAAACAAATAGTTAAAGAAAAAAACGTTGTGCTCAGAGAATCTTTAGCTATAAAGTTGAGTTCATCAATTATTTCAAAAAATCAACTTCTGAAATTGGCTAAAAAGCAAATGGCAAAAATAAATGCCGATTCTAATTAATTATTTAGAAATTGGTTATCTTAGCTTTCTAAAAATTTTCAAACTATGTCGACATCTATAACAGGAAATACTTTCCTTATTAAAAAGAAATTGATGAAGCTGCTTGGTTCTGATTTCAGAATTTATGATGCTTCAGAAAAAGAAATACTATTTGCCCACTTAAAGGCATTTAAGCTCAAAGAAGATATTACGCTCTATACTGATGAATCCAAATCTACAGCGGTATTGAACATAAAAGCGAGGAGTATTATGGATTTTTCTTCGGCCTATGATTTTTACGATGTTGCCAGCGGTCAAAAAGTAGGAGCAGCAAAACGTAAAGGTTTTCAATCTATTTTACGTGACGAGTGGATTCTAATGGCTGCCGACAGCGACACAGAAATTGGAAAAATTCAAGAGGATAGCATGTTAATGGCTCTCCTTAGAAGACTTGTCACAAACCTAATACCTCAAAAATTTGATGTTTCAGTTGATGGTCAGAATGTTGGCCGATATCAGAATAATTTCAACCCATTTATTAGTAAAGTTTCAGTTCACATTCATAACCCTGAAAAATTTAATCCACTTTTTGCATTAGGTATGGGGGTATTACTTTGTGCAATAGAAGGAAAGCAGAGGTAGATTACTTTGTAGTTTACAACTTAATATCTTAGATTCATTTATTTTAACTTAAGTGAGATAGATTAAGTTAATATTTGATCAATTTTGAATTGAGGATTAGCTCTTTTGATTTAAGAATGTAAATTCCTGCCGCAATATCATTTATAGTAATCTTACCGTCATCATCAATTGTTTTAATTGAAATCAGCCTTGCTGATGCATCCTGAATTTCAATGGATTTTCCGCAAATTTTTTTGTCAAAATAAATAATATCGTTTGCAGGATTAGGAAAAAATTGGATTATTTTTTCATTTTGGTCTTGGGTACTTAATGAAATTGAAGTGCAATTACACTGTGCACGCACACCTTGCTTATACCGCTCAAACGCTTCGTTTGTGCCACTAAGGTAATTAGTAGGAATACCGATTGCGGGTAACTCGTAATTTGAATTCATGCATATGGGCCAATTACCTGAAACCAGATACATAGTACTATCAGAAATGTTTCCGGTATTTGCAGGTGTAATGTTTCCTTGAAATTGATTTCCAAATAGAAAGTGGCCATTACCAGCAATCGTATTAAATGATCCGGGTATTTCATTACCTATGAATTGAACCGTATCAGTTGCCGGGTTGTTATTCATGAATATCCCGTAAAGATTGGCTCTGTTTCTGTAAAATGTATTTAATGGTCCGTTTTTCGCGTGTGAATTGTCGATTACAATATTTCCACAAATATTACCTTCAATCAAATTGCTGAATACGAAATTTCCGTGTAGTACAATTTCTCCTGCCGAGTTAGAGGGAAAAAAACCTTCTGTCCAATAAGGATCATTAAAATAATTGTACCCACACACATTTCCATTTGCACCTGCCTGCATTAAGACACCATGACGTAGGTGTTCAAATATGTTACCTTCCGCCTTGCATTCACCACTTGAAAACTGA
The DNA here is from genome assembly GCA_046302135.1 of Bacteroidota bacterium. Lineage (GTDB taxonomy): Bacteria > Bacteroidota > Bacteroidia > B-17B0 > Aurantibacillaceae > AM-1111. The sequence goes on from JBKCIQ010000104.1 coordinate 2,065, forward strand.
AATGAAATTCCATATGCTTTTCCTCCGCCTCCATAAGAGTGTGCGTGATGAAAATAACTATTGGTAATTTCAATATTTGAACATCGATTAAGTTCTATGTGTGCAAAATTGGTTGAGTCTGATTCAACTCCGTTAATCCAGCAATTTACTGCTCTGTCTAAAGCAATAATCGAGGTCTGTGCCACACTGGCATCTTGCCTTATTATCTTGAAACATTCAAATCCTAAATTATTTTTAGGAATTATTTTTTTAATCCTAGATTTTCTGCTGATAGAATAATTATATCGGAACGGGCTCCTGAAAAATATTTTTTGATTTAAGATACTGTCTATTTTCATGATTTGTCCAACCGAACCATATGCCCATGAACTGGAGAGTAAATTACTGTCATTCATCGTTAGGTAGATCCAGTCGTTTGGACTAAAAGTGGCGGATTGTAATATGTCAACAGAAAAACTGTCTCTTGCTGCGGTTTGTATCAATGAACTTGTGTCAGAATTAACTTGTGCTCCTGTACTACTAATGCAATGTGAAGATGAGCCGTTGAGATTAAAAATTAATTGTGTTTGTGAACTACCAGATCCTTGAATTACCAAACTGTCTCTATTAATATTAACTGTAGAGGTAAACAGATAATTCCCGGGAGGGAAAAAAATAATTCCCGGTTGGCCAGAAAGCGATGCGACGGCGTTATTAAATGCTGTGTTATTAGATGTAATTCCGGTATTATCTCCTCCAAAATTCAATACATTAACAGTATTGGTAAATACGGGTTTCGTTCCTGAATAACCTGCATAACTCCAATTTGTTTTTTTTGGGTTGTAATTTTGACTTAATAGGGTAAATATTCCAAAAAAATAACAACCCAAAACGAATAGAAATCTTTTCATTGGCAAATAATATTGTAAAATAAATCTAATTAATTTATTGAAGGAAGACCTAGGCTTTCGTCAGGTCAAAAGTTTCTAGAAACTTTGTAGTGTAATTTCCTTTCTTAAATTCTTCGTTTTGCATCAGTTTCAAGTGAAAAGGAATGGTGGTTTTAATACCTTCAATCACGTACTCGCTTAATGCACGATACATTTTAGCAATGGTTTCTTCACGTGTTTGAGCAATAGTTATTAGTTTTCCAATCATTGAATCGTAATTGGAAGGAATCGTATAACCTGCATACACATGTGAATCCACACGAATACCATGTCCGCCCGGCGTATGTAGTGTGGTAATTTTTCCGGGAGATGGTCTGAAATTATTAAATGGATCTTCTGCATTGATTCTGCACTCCATGGCATGAAGTTGAGGATAATAATTCTTTCCGCTTATGGGTACTCCTGCCGCTACCAATATTTGTTCACGAATCAAATCGTAGTCAATTACCTCTTCAGTGATGGGATGTTCCACCTGTATTCTCGTATTCATTTCCATGAAGTAGAAATTACGATGCTTATCAACCAAAAACTCCACAGTTCCACAGCCTTCGTAATTAACCGCTAAGGCGGCCTTTATTGCGGCTTCTCCCATTGCATCTCTTAACTCAGGAATCATAAATGGAGAAGGAGTTTCTTCAACCAGTTTCTGGTGTCTTCTCTGAATAGAGCAATCGCGCTCACTGAGGTGACAAGCTTTTCCATATTGATCTCCTACCACCTGAATTTCTATATGCCTTGGCTCTTCAATAAATTTCTCCATGTACATGCCATCATTTCCAAAAGCGGCACCCGCCTCCTGTCTAGCAGAATTAAAAGCAGCTTCAAGATCTTTCTCTTCCCAAACTACACGCATACCTCGACCTCCACCTCCCGCAGTAGCTTTCATCATAATTGGGTATCCAATTTCTGCGGCGGAACGTTTGGCGTGATCAATGTCTTGTAATAATCCTTCTGATCCAGGAACACAGGGCACTCCGGCTTTTTTCATAGTTGCTTTAGCGGTTGCTTTGTCACCCATTGAAGAAATCATATCAGGAGATGCGCCAATAAATTTTATTTTATTCTGTGCACATATTGCTGAGAATTTTGCATTTTCAGATAGAAATCCGTAACCTGGATGAATTGCATCAGAGTTGGTGATTTCTGCGGCTGCAATTATGTTTGCCATATTCAAATAGGAATCACGGCTTGTCGGAGGACCTATACAAACTGCTTCATCAGCAAATTTTACGTGTAATGATTCTTTATCTGCAGTAGAATAAACAGCAACAGTTTTGATGCCCATTTCTCTGCAGGTACGAATGATTCGAAGAGCGATCTCGCCTCTGTTTGCTATTAATATCTTCTTGAACATGGAGTAATTTTTTAAAATCGAAACAAGAAAAAAATATTTACCTAATTAAGCTATTGGCTCAATCAAAAATAATGGCTGATCGTACTCAACAGGAGTTGCATCATTAACCAGTACCTTTACTATTCTACCTTTAACATCACTTTCAATTTCATTGAAGAGTTTCATTGCTTCAATTATACAAACTGTTTTTCCCGGAGCAATTTCATCCCCTACATTTGCAAAGGAAGGTTTGTCTGGTCCCGGTGAGCGATAAAATGTTCCGATCATTGGTGATTTTATTGTAACATATTTAGACTCATCAGCTGATCCTGAAGCCGGAGGAGTATTTTTCACTTCAGCCGTAGGGGCAACGGGTGTTTGTACGGGAGCAACAGGCGTATGTACAGGGGCTACAGGAGCGGCCGACTGAAATACAACAGGCGCTTCTTGTTTTAGTTTGCCACTTGATGGTGTTTTAATTACAATTTTTATTTCTTTGGTTTCAAGCTCTACTTCACTCACACCGCTCTTAGCTACAAACTTGATGAGGTCCTGAATTTCGGTTAGTTTCATTTTTATTTTTTTTGTGGTTAATATCTGATTATTTTCCAATTTTTTCACCATCGTAGGCCCATTTTACCCAAACGCTTCCCCAGGTAAATCCTCCTCCAAACGCACTTATGATTAGATTGTCTCCTTTTTTTAATTGTTTTTCGTAGTCCCATAGCAATAGCGGAATAGTTCCTGCAGTAGTGTTACCATAACGCTCAATGTTCATCATTACTTTTTCAGGACCGATCCCCATTCTGTTGGCGGTGCCGTCAACAATTCTTTTGTTTGCCTGATGCGGAACAAGCCAAGTAATGTCATCTGGGTTTAAATTATTTTTTGCCATGATTTGTGCACTTACTTCAGCCATAGAATATATGGCATGCTTAAAAACTGATTGGCCTTCTTGGTAAACGTAATGTAATTTTTTATCTACAGTTTCGTGTGATGCAGGGTGTAAACTTCCTCCGCCTCTCATATTAAGGTGAGTCCCGCCGTTTCCATCTGCGTGTAAAACAAAATCCATTACACCAAATTGCTCCTCTGTTGGTTCCAAGAGAACACAGCCACCACCGTCACCGAAAATAACACAGGTTGTTCTATCAGAATAATCCAAAATTCGGCTCATCAAATCTATTCCAACAACCACAACTTTTTTATATCGCCCTGTTTCAATGAATTGAGCACCGGTGGCTAAACCGAAGATAAATCCGGAACATGCCGCAGTCAAATCAAAACCCCATGCGTTTTTTGCCCCGATTTTTGCACAGATAAGATTAGATGTTGAAGGGAACATCATGTCAGGCGTTACCGTTCCGCAGATAAGCAAATCAATTTCCTCAGGAGAAATACCTCTTTTTTTACAAAGCAATCGAACTGCATCAGCAGCAACATCACTGGTAGCACGGTTTAAATCATTTTCAATCCTTCTTTCTTTGATTCCTGTCCTGGTTTGAATCCATTCATCAGAGGTGTCAACAATTTTGGCCAAATCGTCATTGGTCATTTTATTTTCAGGTAAATTTCCTGCTACCGCCGTTATTGCTGCTCTGTACATATTGATTAATTCAATTGAATATTTTCATGATTTTGTCCGGTAATTCTGCGTGAAACACTTCCTTGCACTGTATTATTTGATTTTTGAATGCAAGGACACTTGAAATTCCATGTCCGATAATCACTGTCCCATTAATTCCAAGTATTGGCGTGCCGCCATATATCTCGTAATTGAATCTGTTGAAATATTGGTTATCTATTTTATTTTTCCTGATAAGCGTGTAAAAAGATTCTGCCGTTTTTAAAACTATGTTTCCAACGAAACCTTCGCATACAATCACATCTGCTTTGTCATTAAAAAGATCTCTTCCCTCAACGTTACCCACAAAATTGAAATCCTTACTGTCTTTCATAAGATTATAAGCCGCCTGTGTTACCAGATTTCCTTTTTCTGCCTCTTCACCAATATTTAGTAAAGCTACTTTGGGCTTGTCAATCTTAAGTACAAACTCAGAATATAATTTACCAAGTATACCAAACTGATAAAGGACATCGGGTTTGCAATCCGCATTGGTGCCAACATCCAGAATCAAGCCACAGCCCCCGTTTTCTTTTGGTAAAATTGTGGCAATACATGGCCTGATCACACCTGGGACGGACTTAACAGAAAACATAGAACCGACCAGCATGGCACCGGTATTACCTGCGCTAGCAAAAGCATTGATCTTATTTTCTTTTAGAAGCTTGAATCCTAATGCTATGGATGAGTCAGGTTTTTGCGCCAGCGCCTTAGTTGGATGAGCGCCCATATCGATGTTGACTGCTGTGTGAACATACTCAAAATGATCAGGATTGTACCCTTTGCTTTTGTAGTATTCGCGTGACGCAGCTTCATCTCCTATTAAGACAATTTTAATATCGTTTGGAAGCTCCTGTCTAGCTAGCCACGCACCTTCCAGCGGGTTGTTGGGTGCAAAATCACCTCCCAGTGTGTCTAAGCCAATATACATGTTCGATTTCAGGCGGCTAAAAAACAAAAAAGTAATGAGTTTTTAGCCAAAATAGTATTTTATTTATAAACAAAAAATGTGGAAAAATTGCAATAAACACCCATTTTAAAGCAAAAAACGGACAAAATGCCCGTTTTTTATTGGTTTTTCAATGAAATTAATAAAAAATCAACCGAAATTAAGCGGTTGTTTTCTCCATCACTACTTTTCCTTTGTAGTAAAGTTTTCCTTCATACCAGTGTGCGCGGTGCAATAAATGTGCTTCGCCTGTGGTTTGATCTATTCCAATTGTTTTAGCAGTGTCCTTAATATGGGTTCTTCTTTTGTCCCTGCGGCTTTTGGATAATTTTCGTTTGGGATTTGGCATGATTTCTTGTTTTTATTTATTGATATTCAGTTTATTAGTTTTTATTTACCTTAATGTTTTTTAGTTTTTCCCAAATTGGATTGGTTTCAGTGTCTTCTTTTTCTTCTTCAGTTTCAATTTCTTCCAGCTTTTCTAAAGCCTCGAAATCGCAAACCACACTTTCATCCAATTCGCAGGGAACACGTTTAATTGGAAGTGATAACAAGATGAATTCGTAAAGCAACTGACTTACATCAATTTCGGTTTCACCGGGAGGCAATACAAATATTTCATCTGTAGTTTCACTTACATCCCCGTTTTTCACCACCAGCTTTTCAGTTATTTCAATTGGAAGCGGAACCTGTTTAGCACATCGGTCACACAAAATTTCTACTTTGCCTTTAAGATTAAAAATAAGGCTCAATAAATTATTTTGTTTGGTCAACTCAATTTTAGCCGAAACGTTTCCGCCCAATAACTCTTCATGTTGAACTTCCTCAAAGAACTTGTTGTCCATCTCAATTTCAAAATCATGGGTTCCAACTGCTAGTCCTCCAAACTGAATTACAAACATCCTACGGCCCATGACTTCAAAACTTTCCTCGTAAAAGGACGACAAATATAATGATTTTCGGGAATATGCAAGACTCATTGCTTATAAGAAATTTAGAAAAAAAACCTAACTTTATTGTATGATAACTCTGCAACAAGAACAAATCATCAAAACAGTGACCAAATGGATTAAACCTATACTGATAGGTGTTTTGGGTTTTTTGGTCGAGGTGAAGAAAATTAAAACAGCGATTTAGATATTTTGACTGACTTTGAATCGAAAGTAGATTTGCTTACGTTGATTGGCATGGAACAAGAACTTTCCGAATTGCTCGGGGTTAAAGTAGATCTTATAACTATGCGATCCGTAAATGCTTTACTTAAACAACATATTGAAAACGATCTGATCAAGATAATTTAACAATATAACTTTTATTAGGAGTTTTCAAATTTCAATGTAACAAATTCGCAGACATTTATGAATTTACTCAATCTTTAATTGTAACGAAAATTATTAATTTTGAATAGTAATGGAACTTTTAAAATCGAATATTGACAGCATTAATGCTCTTTGCGATAAATATCATGTTAGGACTTTATTTGCTTTTGGCTCTGTAAGCAGAAATGAACTTGAGCCTGAAAGCGATATTGATTTGCTAGTTGATATTGACAATAGTGATCCTTTAACCTATTCGGATGATTACTTTGGTTTAAAATTTCATTTGGAACAATTACTTAGAAGACAGATTGACCTTTTAGAACTAAGGGCAATTAAAAATCAATTTTTAAAGCAGAATATTGAAAATACTAAAGTTCTTCTCTATGGAAAAGGACATTAAGGTTTGGCTTTCTGACATTAATTTTATTTGCACTTACCTTATCTATTCTTCAGAATTTAATAAAATCAATTAAGATCTTCGCTTCTTGCTCTTTGATGAACTTTGCTTTTGAAGTTGCTTGAATTGTTTTCTTTTTTCCTCTAAGGTAGTTGGCAATTGTTTGGATAATTTTTCCGTTCCTAACCTGTCCATCTCCTGAAATGATATTCTATAATTCATGCTTGTAGACATTTATTTAAATATAATGATTTTTGTGAAAATAAAATGACGTAACTCCAAGTAATCTCCTCCAAAAAAGAAAAGGCTTAACATTATAGGTTAAGCCTTAACTGATAGGATGCAATGGTATATTCTTCTATTGCAAAACTATTTTTCTCGTGTCTATGGTTACACCATTTTGGTTGATGATGTTTACAAAGTAAATTCCTGCGCCTCCCCAGGTTGACATATCTACATAAAATTGTTGCTGATTAATGGCAGACTGAAATACCTGCTGACCCAAACTGTTGGAAATTTTAATTTGATAACCGGAAAGTGTAGAGAAATTACCGTTATCAATGTAAATATGATCGTTGCTTGGATTAGGCCATATTTTTATGGTGTTCTGATAAGTGATGGGATTGAAACCGTTGATACCCATGTTAATTAAAAGTGTATCTGTTACAGTGATGTATTGATAGCAAATATTGCCGTTGTAGAGATTGGTAATTTCTTGTTGAGTTAATGCGCGGTTCCAGATGCCGATGTCATCCAAGTTTCCTTTAAAAAATTGCTCAGTACCATTATTTGCTGAAGCAAAATTTAAAAACATATTTTGAGTTGCATAGTTTGTTGAAAAGTTAACATTTATTGAGTCTTGCAATAATCCATTAATATAAATTTTCATTTTGTTTGCAGACACATTGTATGTACCTATTATATGAAAATAATTTGTATTTAAACTTGTAGTTGAATTTAATTGAAGAATAGTGCTACCTGTTGATACATCTTTTCTGAAATAAAAAAGATTAGAACTACTGATAGCAATTGAATAAGGGTCTTTCGCTGGCTGGGCATCCCCGAACCAAACTAATTGAGCTTGATTAGAACTAGAATTTAAAGATTGGCTCCAACATGAAATAGTTATATCATTTACTAGATTAAATGTTGAGTTTGAATTAAAATTTATATAATCATTAATCCCATCAAAACTATAAGCCGTATTTGAATTACCGAATCTATCCGTTGTCAACGTCGCTCCATTCACTGTTCCATTATTTCCATTCCCGCTTTCATCGTTTGCGTTTCCGTTAAAGGGCCACCAGCCCACTAGACCATTCGTAGGTACGTATGACGGAACATTTTGCGCCATTGTTGCAACAACCAAACCAAGGGTTGCTACTGCAGTAAAAAGTAAACTTTTTGTTTTACGGATGCTTGTTGTTTTTTTAAAGGAATCCGCGAATGTTTCACATTTCATAAAAATTGTTTTTTGGTTTCTACTTTGCCCCGCAGTAGAGTTTCTTTAAAAAAAATCAGCGTGGGACAGTTGCCAGTACTTGTAAGCGAGGGAGTCGAAGCCCTTGGAACAGAGTAAAGCAACGCCCACGCCTTGACGTGAGCGTTCTGCATTTAACTCCCCTGTTCCATTGAAATATCGACTTTTCGCTTACAGGTTGTTTAGCAAACGCTAATATGTTAATTAAATTCTCTTTTATTTTTTCATTGGTTCAAAATTAAAAAATAAAATTGATAGTCAATTTTTCAAATATTTTCGCGCCCTCATAATAATTTGTTTTTTATGTAAAGTATATTACCCAAGCACCTCGAGCAATATAATTGCTTTTAGAAGAATTTTTATTTATCTTTAACTGTAACGAAAATGAAGCAACGAATTTATATTGATACGTCTATAGTTGGTGGTTATTTTGATGAGGAATTCAGAGATGCAACTATTCAACTTTTCCAACGATTGGATGATGGTGAAGTTGTTTTTGTTGTTTCAGACCTGTTAGATTTAGAATTGATTAATGCTCCAAAACAAGTTCAGGAACATTTATTAAAATATTCGGCCGATAAATTTCAAAGAGTCGCTCTTACTGTGGAAGCAATAAATTTGGCAGATTCATATATCAAGGAAAAAGTTGTTGGAAAAACAAGTTTAGAAGATTGCAGACATATTGCACTCGCTACAATTCACAAAGTTGATGTTTTAGCAAGCTGGAATTTTAAACACATCGTAAATCTTGATAGAATTAAAGGGTATAATTCAGTCAACTTGCGTTTAGGTTATTCATTAATAGAAATAAGAAGCCCAAAAGATTTATTAAAGTATGAAGAAGAATAAAAAAAGAAAAAAGTTCGATTCCGTTCAAATGATGAGGGAAATCAGAGATAAAATTAGTGCTGAAACTAGGGATATGTCATTTGAGGAATTGCAAGATTACATCAAGAAGAAATTGGCTAAAAGAAAAACAAAGCTAATTGGTCAAATTTGAAAATACACTGAGTTTTAACCACTACTAAAAGCAGAGGTCTATTTTAAATTTATTAATTCAAATTGACTAATGAATTCGACTCCTTTATAGTAATCTTCAGGCAAATCATAGATATTTATTTCTTCAGGCATAATATTTTTTATCAAGAAATAAGCTTCCTTTCCTTTAGTATTTAAATACTGAATGAAGCCGTTTTTAAAATATGAATCTGATTTAATTTTCATTTGAGTCCCCTCAATATTTATTTTAGGTTGACTTTTAAAATTGGATTTAATTTTAGCGCTTTGAATCACCTCTATAATTTTGTTGTCTGATGAATTCCTTAGGATGATTAAGGTGCTATCGATATAATTTTCTTTAATTAATTCCTTAAACTCTTTAGAAAAAAGCACAGATGAAGTTTCCGATTTTATTATAAAATGTAGACTGGTATCAGAAATTCGTTTTCCGTTAATATTTTTAATTTGCAACCGAAGTGTAATGTTGGTATCGATTTTTAAATCTGACACACCGTGAATTTCAATTTTTCCTCTGTTGTTTTTTAGGGCGATAATTATTGGCTCATAAGATTCCTTAATTGCTTTCCACACTGGCTTTTCATTCAAATCGTAATCTAAAACGCTCCATGAAATACCCGGCCATGCATCATTAAGTTGCCAAAACAATGTACCCATACAAAATGGTTTTGAAAGACGATGATTTACTATCGCCTTGCGGTAGGCCTCTGCTTGTACTAACTGCGACAATAGCACGAAACTTTTAAAATCCTTTGGCCTTCCGAATTCTGCTTCAATATATTTTTCCAGCAGGCTAATTCCTTTATAGCTCCTCATTCTCGATTGAATGGCAGAGTCCTTAATGTCTTTTTTTTCAGCTGAAAAATATTGCTCAATTATGTCCTCAGAAGGGACGGAGGGAAGTCCGTACTCACTCATGAATCTTGGAATCTTTTTTTCGAAACTTTCAATCGGTAACTCTCCGTGCCACACTCCCCAGTAGTGATTGTCTCCGGATAAAAAATCTTTCTCTTTCCCCCAATTGCTTATTGGGCTCGTTGAGATATAGGATGTGCCCGAATCAAATTTACTAACGGCATTCGGTAATATTTCCTTAAAGATTTTATCGTATGTTCGGATTAATTTCACACTGTCTTTTCCATGAATATTGTATTTGTCCTGCCAACCCCAGTTATTCCAGGCAACTTCAATTTCATTGTTTCCGCACCACAGCGCAGTACATGGATGTTTTCTGTATTTGATTACTTGTTCTTCTGCTTCCTTTTGAATATTTCCTAGGAATTTTTCATCGGGTGAATACATTGTTCCTGAAAAAATAAAGTCTTGCCAGATCAAAATACCCGCCTCGTCACAAATACTTAATTCCTCTTCACTTAAATAATTTCCTCCGCCCCAAACTCTCAGCATATTAAAATTGGCATCCTTACATAAATTAATTAATCTACTGAATTTTTCTCTCTGATTTACATTTTGAAAATTCATCATATCAGGAAGATAATTCGCTCCTTTCATAAAAATATTTTCACCGTTAACTGAAAAATAAAAACCCTCTCCAAAAACATCTTTTTCGCGAATAAGGTTGATTTTTCTTATCCCAAATTTTGCTTTTTTGATTGAGCTTTCGTTTTTACCCGTAATCTTAAACATGACATCATACAAACGTGAAGCGGATTTGTCTGTTGCGCTATAACCGTTAGGCCACCACAATTCAGGGTTTTTAATTCTTATAGTTTTTTGAAAAGTGTTGAGGCCTTTTTTCAAAACAAGTTTATCAGAAAAATTGAAAACAGATTGCCTGTTTTTTTCAATATCACAAGAAACTTTAAACTCTCCTGTAAAAGATGAATAAACTTTGACTTCAATTTTTAATTCTGCCTTCGATTCTTCGATTTTTTCAGTAGAAACGAATATGTCTTGAATCTCAACTGCACTCTTTTTTCTAATAAAAATTTCTTTTGGAATTCGGTCAGGTAACAATCTTGGACAAATGTCCCAGCCAAAACTCATGGGTGGCATTCTTAAAAACTGACTGACTTTTTTATTTCCATCCTCGTTATCACTTGGATAATTAATTTTATCGGCTTTGTATTCTTCTATAGCTTTTAAAACAGGTGAAGGCAGTTCAATTCTTATCTCATTGAACTCATTATGCTTTAAAAATTGATCAACTACTAATCTATATTTCAGAAAATAATTTCCTGATTCGAAAACAAAACTGTTATTGATGTAAACTTTTGAGTAAGGTGATATCCCTTCTACAACGAGCTCATACTGCTCATTTTTTAAAGTGTTTTCTAACTTGAAATCACTTTTTATCTCCCAATTCTTTGCTTCGTATTCTTGCGCTTGTTTAAGTCCGTAGCCTCTTAATGGGTCTTTAAGAGAATCGTAGTCTGAATCTCCTTTTTTGGAGATAATTTTTGGAACCCCGTCCTTCCAACTCCTTTCATTTTCATTCTTATATCCCCACTTAATAAACCTTATGGTATCTTGGGAGATTAATATCTTTAATGAAATGAAAATTGTTAAAGCAAATATTTTTCTTTTTGAAAACACTGCCCTTAAATTAATAAATTTACAGAATGAAATTTATACTAAGAGTAAAGTGTGTCAATCACGATTTTAGTCAGGAAATCGCTGACAAGCAACATGGGGGCAAGGAGTCCGATGATAACATCCATTATTTGTGGGAAGATGAGCTGGAACTGACACAAAAAATAACCACCATCAAGGTTAGAAACAATGTTTCTTATTTGTTGCAAGGCCAGCAGGGCAGAAAGAAGTTTTCACATGAAATTCCTTCCTGTACCATTATTGATTGTATCCATGAAGACGGAACAATCACTCAGTTTCCATTCACAAAAAGGCTTATCCGAGATACAGAAAATAAGAAAAGCAAAGACGGTCTTCATCTTTGGTTCACCGTTTACCTTAAAGGTAAATTTAAAATTGTGAACCCTTTTGACGGGGCTTATTTTGCCAAAGAAGACTTTCCTTTTGATATCGAGGAGGCAAAGGCAGCAGAACAAATAGATGAAGATGATAATGAGGATTAATTTTCTTAAGATGAAGGCAATAAAGAATTTATTACTGAGTTTTGTGATTTTAATTCGACTGGGTGCACAAAATTCACTCGCTTCCTATGTTGATCCATTCATTGGAACCGGTGGGCACGGACACACTTTTCCGGGTGCTACAGTTCCTTTCGGGATGGTTCAGTTGAGTCCTGATGCCAGAGTTGATGGTAGTTGGGATGGATGCGGAGGATATCATTTCAGCGATTCTTTGTTATTTGGATTTTCTCATACCCACTTGAGTGGAACCGGATGTTCAGACTACGGGGATATTGCATTGCTCCCGTTAGACGGAAAAGCCCTCAAACAAGGAAGCAAGCCTTCATCAAAAGTTTTACCGGATTTGAATAAATTTCAGGTTGAGTTTTCACATGCCAATGAAAAAGCATCTGCCGGGTATTACGCTGTTAAATTAGATAATCAAATCAATTGTGAACTCACTGCAACAGCTCGTGTGGGTTTTCATCGTTATACTTTCGCCAACGATTACGGTAGACTGATGATTAAAATTAATCATCGGGATAAAACTTTATCATCAGATTTAAAAGTTATTAATAATCGCGTGATTGAAGGATACAGAAGAAGCGAAGCATGGGCAAAGGATCAGTATATTTTTTTTAGAATGGAATTTTCTGAATCCTTTGTAACTGAAAACACCATAGGCACTAAAATAAAAAATTCTTCCGGCGAACAAAATATAATTGTTCCTTACTCAATTTTATCTTTTCCGAAACTCAATGAAAAGAAATTGTTGGTCAAGGTTTCCATTTCTTTTGTATCCACTGACGGGGCGAAAAAAAATATGGATGCAGAATTATCACATTGGGATTTTGAACGAGTGAAATCTGAAGCTGTAATTTCTTGGGAAAAGGAATTGAGTAAGGTTGTTGTAGAAGGAGATGAGGAAAAGAAAAAAATATTTTATACTGCGCTGTATCATTGCATGGTTCAACCGAACATTAGCAACGATGTGGACGGAAGTTACAGAGGTCGAGATAATTTGATTCATCAAACCAACGGACATAATTATTATACGGTTTTTTCCTTGTGGGATACGTTCAGAGGTGAGCATCCGCTTTTGAGTATACTGGACAGAAAACGGACATCGGATTTCGTTAAAACATTTTTGTTGCAGTATCAGCAAGGCGGAAGATTGCCTGTTTGGGAGTTGGCTTCAAATGAAACTGATTGCATGATAGGATATCATTCTGTAAGTGTAATAAATGATGCAATCAGTAAAGGCATTAGAGACTTTGATTTGAACCTTGCCTTTGATGCGATGAAGAAATCTGCCACTTGGCAACATCTGGGACTTCCCGCATTGATGAAAAAGAATTTTATTGAAGCGGAAGACGATCATGAAAGTGTTTCAAAAACTTTGGAGTATGCATACGACGATTGGTGCATTGCGCAAACAGCAAAGTTGGTAGGCAGGATGGACGATTATCAATATTTTGTTAGACGTTCACAGAGTTGGAAAAATCTTTTTGATCCCAACACTTTACACATGCGTCCAAGAAGAAACGGTGGCTGGCACACTCCATTTGATCCAAAAGAGGTAAACAATTATTTCACCGAAGGAAATTCTTGGCAATACACTTTTTTTGTTCCGCATGACATCAGTGGTTTAATTTACAATATGGGTGGAGAAGAAAGTTTTACCAAAAAATTGAATCAATTATTTTCGGAATCCTCAAAAACTACTGGCAGAGATCAGGCAGATATTACCGGGTTGATTGGTCAATATGCTCACGGTAATGAACCCAGTCATCACATGGCTTATTTATACAATTATGTTGGTAAAGCTTCGCAGACTCAAGAGTTAAGTAAACGAATTCTGAATGAAATGTATAAAGCTGGTCCTGATGGTTTGTGCGGGAATGAAGATTGCGGTCAGATGAGTGCATGGTATGTGTTAAGTTCTATCGGAATTTATCAGGTTTGTCCCGGTTCGGGATTTTACGACATTACGCTCCCATTGTTCAAGAAGACGACTCTCAATTTGGAAAATGGAAAAAAATTTGAGGTTGAAATATCAAACCCTGAATTATTAAAAAAAAATGATGCAAGAATTTCTTCCTTGTCAATTAACGGAATGAATTTAAATTGGACTCAATTGAGTTATGAAAAAATTCAGCAGGGAGGTAAATTAATGATTGAATTGACCACTAATCCAAATAATTTTCTTGAAAAAAACATTTTAGAAAAAAGACCAGATCTGGTAAAAGATTATCCTGAGCTTACAACTGTCCCAATCATTTCTGCTGATGCTAAAAGTTTTAAAGACAGTCTAAAGGTTGAAATAACAAGTTTGGAAAAAGATAAATTCATCATTTATAAAATCTTTGATATACCTGAAGGTAAAACTAACTTAAAACAGCCTTTAGAACTTGAGTTGGCAGATAACTCACCTCAATTCATATTTAAAAATTATGAGGCTCCGCTCACTATTAGTAAGTCTCAGTTTGTAATTGCAATGATAAAAGAGAGCGGAAGTTCATTATTACAAACCATCACACCTTACACTAATTATTCACTCGGGTATTTCCACAAAATACCGAACAACTGGAAGATTGAAATAAAAAGTAAATACAATCCGCAATATACAGCTGGGGGTGATGAAGGAATCATTGACGGGCTGTATGCAGATGAAAATTGGCGCAAGGGCGGATGGCAAGGATATCAGTCTCAAGATTTTGAGGCTGTGATTGATTTGAAATCTAACAGAGAAGTGAAAGAGGTTGGCGCTAACTTTTTACAGGATACAAGAAGCTGGATCTTGATGCCAAAAAAAGTTGAAATCTCCTACGAAACAGCAAAAGGTTTTTCCAAACCCATTGTGCTTTTAAATGATGTAAAGGATGATGATTATAGCGTTAAGATGAAAAAGTTTTTTGCAGTACTTCCGTCTGGAGTAAGTACGCAAAGGATTAAAATAAAAGCATATAACTACGGTAAGTTACCAAAATGGCATCAGGGTTTTGGTGGGGATGCTTTTATTTTCGTAGATGAACTGGAGGTGAAATAATCTTCTCAAGTTCGCGATAATCTAATCCCTTTAAAAAATCTTTCTTAGTTAAAATGAAAAAAGTAATATTAAAGAAAGATTATTTTTTTATCTGTTTGATTTCTTCTTCAAGTAAAATAACCTTGTTATTTAATTCCTTGATTGCTTCAATAAGTACTGGAATCAATTGAGTGTACTCTACAGTTTTATAGTTAGTAATATCTCCTGCGTTTATGAAAATTGGTTTTTCAGAAATCATTTCCGGGAATATTTTCTCAAGATCCTGGGCAATTATTCCATATTGCTTACGAGATTTTGATTCAACCTTTCCGTTTTTATTAAGTGACTTTGATGTTATCGTATAAAATTTACCTTCAAGTGCTGAAATTTTATTTAACGCACTCCCAATAGGAACTATGTTCGATTTCAATCTTTTGTCAGATGCGGTAACCCACCCTCCGATAGAATAACCTGTACCGTCACAGCCAAGGTCTGCCGTAAAATATCCGGCCCACCCTGTAGTAGTATTTGTAGTTTGACCATAAATTCCATTAAACCCCATTCCATAAATTCCGATACCGAGATTAGTTGTAGTGCCTCCGGTGGTGTTGGAGTTTGAGCCATAAACTCCAAACCCCCCCGGATAATTAGATGTTCCAACCACACCATTAAAACCTTGCCCATAAATACCGTATCCGCCACTAGTTCGTAAATTGTTACCATATACGGCGGCCAAGCCGGTTGCATTGGATGGGATTTGTCCTGAAATCCCATATCCACCACCAGAATTGTTCCCAAGTATTGCTGAGTTTTGCTGAGAACTACTATTTGTATTAGCTTGTATTGCAGCAAATGTATTGGAAGGATTTGTGCTCTCAGATCTAAACCCAACACCTGTACTACTTACAGTTGCAAGTACTGCTGTTGAACTGTTTACAGATGTGTTGACCTCCAAGCCTATCGTGTTTGAACCGGAATTATTGATTTGAATAGATCCTGCATCAGTTGTGATTGTTCTTCCTGCGCCGGGTCCGCCAAAATCGTAAGATTGATCAAGTGTGCCACCACCTGAAGATCCACTTGGTCCTGTTGCTCCAGTAGCCCCCGTTGGACCTGTTGCACCGATAGCTCCTGTTGGTCCTGTAGGCCCTGATGGTAATGTTACAGAATTACTACCTGATATTGAAAGGGTATTCCCTGAGATGGAAAGCGATTGAATTTCATTGTTTGGATTGGCATCAGCGTCATTTACCTGATCATTAATAACCGAATTTGCTTTGTCAGCGAAAAGAGCATACGGAACACTTAGAAGTTGAGAGGTCCCCATGAATAAATAATTGCTACCTCCATTAACATCCATTTCTATCTTAATGAAATAAGTTGAGTTGCCCCAATTTATTCCTGAAAAACTACCCGAGATAACATTACCTGCACCAATGTCAAAGTTTACTAATCCAATGTCATTGGAAGCTACTGTGTGTGTTTCAGAAAATACAGAAGTGCCGGATGGGCTTCCGCTCAGTAAAGTTATCCTGAAAGCAATATTCTGGTTTACGATAACATTTCCTGAATTATCTCTTGCCACCGCTTGATATTTAAAGGCTTGTGGTGTTTGACTGAATCCTAATGTTGCAACTAGGAAAATTACAATTACTATAAGTTTTTTCATTATTATTCAGATTTTAATATTTTATAAATTGATTTCTTAGAATTGGACATGTTAATGATAGAAAGGTGATATTCTCCTGAGGACAACCCATCTAAATCAAGTGAGAAATTTTTAACTGAATTAATTTTTTCAAGTTTGATTAATTTGCCTGTTATATCATTAAGTAATAGGTTGTATGATTCGTCTGCAGTTGGAAAGATTATCTGTATGTTTTTCAGAGCGGGATTGGGAAAAACCACAACTGACATATCATAATTGTTTTCTTTTACGTAAGTCACTCTCAAAGGCGGTTGATGAAAGCCTTGAGAAATTTTATTTGTTCCTGTGCTGTGTGTTGCAGTTACGGGCTCTCCGATTGACCAACTTATATTGTAATTTCCTGATGAAAAATAATTTCCTCCGTTAGAAATTAATTTTTGATTTAAGTTTTGGGCAATTGTTGCCGATGAGTAAAAAACAGCAATAAAAAATATAATTTTTTTAGACATCTAATCAAATATAATTAAAATATTAATTAAAACCTTTTGAAAATCTTTCAAAAAAAACAATTTTTTCAGTGTGTTGTGATCGAAATGAAACTAGAATCTTACTCCAATGGTTAAATAAAAAGTTCTTCCGTTGCCCGGCAAAATACCCGGCCCAGGATAACCTCCCGATCTGCGTGTTGCATATTTCGCGTCCGTCAAATTGTTTACTCCAGCTTTCAAAACATAATTTTTCGCGAAAGTGAATGAACAGCTTAAATCCATTACTTCATATCCTGATAACTTACCGATGGTTGCAGAACTATTTGGTAAAACGGTATTGGCCGCGTCAGTAAAAACATCAGCCACGCTGTTCAACTGATAAGTTAACGAAAAAGTTTTGAAGTTGTAAGTCAATCCGAATCTATGAATGTATTGCGGTGCATTTTCCACTCTTTTTCCATTGATAGATTTCAAAGGGTCTGCTGCAATTTCAGGATTTTCCCATTTCACGTATTGTGCATCAATGAATGAATTCGAAGCAAACAAACTTATATCTCCGATTTTAGAACTATCTGTAAAGAATTTCATGGGATTAATTTCAATATAAGATTCGACTCCTTTGCTAACTGAAGTTCCAATATTGGTCCTGAAAATAATTCCATTGTTATTCAATGAACCTATTCTATTTTCATAGAGTAAGTAAAATGCTCCCACATCAAAACTTAAAAATTTCTTTATTGTTCCTCTATAACCGAAATCAGCATTAAAGCCAGAAGCGTCTTTTAAGTTCGGATCTATTATATCAGTTGTGGCTGAAGGAGTCAATTCTGAAAAGGTAACCGGGCGGTAGGCTCTAGAGTAATTAGCATAAAGATTTGTTTTTTCTGAAACATTAAATTCTGATCCTATTCCATAAAGTAAAAAACTCCTATTTCTTTTTTCAAGTTGAATATTACCTGTTGTTGTTGTGTTGATATAACCGCTTCCGCTGTTTTCAATTATTTCATATCTCACGCCCGGAACAATTTTTAATTTTTTCCCAATCTGAAAGACCTGCTCAGCAAAAACAGAGTAATTACGTGTTGCGTAAGTAAGAGATTTTCCAAAACCTGCTGAGCTGATGTTAAGGTCAAAATCAGAATTATTGTTTCCAACCCCTGACTGATTTCTTTTGGTGTTGCCGTCAAAAAAGCGAACACCGGCCGCAAGTACTTGTGTTTTATCTTTTATCCTGAATTTCCAAAGCATTCTGCCTTCCGCACCTAAATTGTTGTATGCATCTCTGTCAACCTGCCTAGGATTGTAATTTCCTATGGTTGTATTGACTGTGTCCGCGATATTAATTGCTTTGGTAAAACCAACGCTGTTCCTTTCGGCGATTGTAGTAAAGGTTTTTATTTTGAATTCAAAGGATTCATTGGCTTTCCACTCAAACTGTAGCGAAGCCACATTCCATGGAGCAGAAAACCAATTGCGTTCGCGCATAGATTGGCGATGATCTTTTTCGTACTGTGCATCCGTTAATCCTCCGGGTTGTTGGCTAAGAAAATCACTTCCGGTATATTCCGCAGAAACTTTTATTTTATTGCTAAGTTGATATGCTGTATACAAATAACCCGTTGTGGTTTTGTAATAACTATTTTCTCTCCATCCGTTTGCCGTTCTGTGATGAATGAATCCGTAGTAAGAAAATTTACCGATTGTTCCTCCTAATGCATTGTATGTACAAAATAATCCATAAGATCCAATTGTTTGTAAACCCTCGAATGAAATTTTTTTATTCGCGTTTGGTTTCTTTAATCTGTAATTAATAACCCCTCCAAACTGAGGTCCGAATTGTAAAGATGCAGAACCTCTTATGACTTCAATTTTTTCCAAGGCTTCCATTGGTGGGGTGTAATACGCCTCAGGATAACCAAAAGGATCAGAACTGATGTCGTATCCGTTTTGACGGACATTAAATTCCCAGGATCTGTTGGGGCTTAATCCACGTGCCGCTACTCCAACCTGAATACCGGAACCATCATTTTCCCAAACACTCATTCCAGGTACTTTTGCAAAAACCTGTCTGGAATTGTTGATGCTGAGGTCGGCGTTGATTTTATCGAGTCTAATTACTTCGTTTTTCTTTCCTGAATAAATGGTTTGTTCGTTGGAAATACCCATGCGCTCAATTTCACTAAAACGAATTGGGGTAATCTCGATTTCATTAAGTTTAATGGATTTGGAAGTGTCCTGGGATATAGAAATTCCAGGCAATATTAGCAAACAACTTGAGAACAAAATTATTTTGACAATCGACCTCATTTTTAATTAACCACTGCAAAATTGGTTAAACTCAGAAAATTGGTAATACCATGATTAAGGTATTTTGAAGGCTAGTTTATTCTGGATAAATTTTACTTTAATTAATTATCTTTGCTATGAAAATTTAAGACTATGTCAGAAGATGTTCAATTAATAATGGATATGGCGAAGGATGCCATGGACAAAGCGATTCAGCATTTGGAAGCTGAGTTGATAAAGATTCGTGCAGGTAAAGCTAATCCTGCAATGCTGGAAGGTGTAATGGTGGATTATTACGGAACACGCGCACCAATAAGTCAGGTTGCTAACGTAAATACTCAGGATGCTCGCTCTTTGGTTGTTCAGCCATGGGAGAAGAGTATGCTTACTCCAATTGAAAAAGCGATTCAGGCGGCAAATCTTGGACTCAATCCGCAGAACGACGGTGTGATTATTCGTATTATGGTTCCACCGTTAACCGAAGAACGAAGAAGAGAATTGGTTAAAAAAGCTAAGTCTGAAGCAGAAGATGCTAAGATAGGTTTGCGTTCTGCTCGCAAGGAAGCTATTGATGAAATTAAAAAATTACAGAAGGATGGTCTTCCTGAAGACGAAGCCAAAGACGCTGAAACAAAAATTCAACAACTTACAGATAACTATTCTACCAAATGTGATAAACATTTAGAGAATAAGGAGAAAGAAATACTTACTGTTTAAAAACTCGTTGGAATTTTATTGAGCTGAAGTATTTTTAAAATATTATCTTCGTCATTGAGCTTTTGAATTTTATATCTGATTTAAATGCTCACAACCACTTTACCCTAAAGTTTAAGAGGGTGGCGGATTCTGAAAAGCCTTATGAGTAGGAATAACATTAAGATTATTAAAATGAAAAAAATTGCATTTGTATTGGGTTTTGTTTTAAGTTTTACATTAATGATTAGCCAAAACAAAACAAAAGTTCTTGGGATTTGGCAAGCTAAATTAAAAGGTAAATTTATGACCGGTCGGGATCTTGGAGTTACAGCCGCACCATACTCAACCCAATCAGTGTTCTATGTTTTTACAAAAGAAACTTCATATTTTGCATTATGTCCCGGAAAAGCTTCTTTAACTAAGTCAAATATCCAAACCCTTGTCAGCAAGCAAGCCGCGGGTGAGGGCGATTATGAGGTTTACGATAGCCTACCTGCTATACCGGATCGCTCTAGGGAAAAGTTTGAGGGTGAGGCTCCTTTTAAACCAAAAACAATCTTTATTGAGGCTACAATTCAAGGTGAACCTATGAGTTTTTATTTTGAACCTGTTGCAAAAAAACTATTCGGATTAAATAAAAAGAATGGTCTTGAGCTTGTTTATGTCGGCCCAAGTTGGTAATTAAATCACAACTTGATTTGCTCGAATTTCCTTAAAAAGGATATTTAATTTGATTTCGTTGCTACTTTAATTTGTAAGATACAATTCTTGTATATTACTTATTGCTATGATGATTAGGTAAATTATTGAACGAATAAAGTGGTAATATCCATTCATGGCAATAAAGTCTGTTTTAGATATTGTGCCTATTCAATCAAGTGATTAAACTCTTGATGAAAGTCGGAGAGGTACAAAACTTGTTTGTGGATTAAATTTTCTTGCTCAATGATTTTGTGAGCACCCTTCGATTTATAATTTTCAAATCGATTGAGATAAATTATATTTTCCATACCAGAACGCAGACAACTTTGTATTTGTGTACTTTACCGCTTGTTTCGAAACTCTCAAAATAAATAACATAAATCCCAATTGGTGCCTTCTCATTTTTATCGTTGAGTCCGTTCCAACTGATGGTACCCTTTTGAGCCATTGTCTCATTCTTCAATAAGCTTCTTATTAATCTCCCATTTGCGTCAAAGATCATTACACTAGCCATTTGCCCCGAATTTTCCAGAGAATAGTTGATATTAAGAACATCCTGAAAGCCGTCATTATCTGGAGAAAAAGCTTCCGGACTTACATTAACTGCACCTGAATTTTCCCCAAATAAATACTGAGAATTTCTGTAAGCCGGTGTTGCAAATCCTACCGAACTAGCAGCCGAATTCCAGTTGGTTATATCCGATGAAGGGCGATTATAATCTATTCTTTCCAATGAAACTCCCTTGGTGTCGTTCAATAAATCAAAATGAAAATCTGAAGTGTAAGCTACTTTGTCTATTACCTGGCCTGTAGCATCAGTAAGTATTACCACATCATCATCTGTGTTCATCGAAGGTAGATCTGACATGTCTAGAAATCCATTTGGATTTGGTGTGTAATATTGTGATTTCACGATGCTCCCGCTTTCCGATAGTACGAGGTATTCTCCCGGGAAAAACAAATACCCATCAGAGCTTAAATCTTTTTGGTCTGATATTACACCCGATAGGGTGTCCTGCTCCCCAATCTGTAATCCTTTTAAATCAAATGTCCTGTCGCTTCTGTTATACAGTTCCACAAAGTCAACCCCACCCGTTTTCGGGTCAAAAAGCAATTCGTTTATTACTATATCCCCGGCGAAAATTTGTTGAGGAAGTGCAAATCGAGCCGTATTATCCGGAGCAGTTAAAGGATTGCCCGAACAATCTAAAATCTGATTATTAACGCTGCACGTATATATTATACCGCTCTGTAATTGTACAGGCAGTACCAATTTTACACTTTCGAAATTTAATGGCACTGAAATAACTGTAAGCGGTTGGCCAACAGAATTATCTATTGAGTAATTTGTAACAGAAAGTAAACTGCTGCTATCAGTCTTTTCACTAAAGAACAGTTGAATTGTATCTGTACTGATTACTGCAATCCTCTTTAGTTTTGGTAAAACAACATCCGGATTGCTTGCTTTTACAGAGTTAATTTTTCCTGGGGTTCCACCGGCAAATGAATTAGATGCTTTCCAGTTTTCACTACCACCGCAAGGATTGTTTGGGTCAATCATTTCTAAAGAATATCCACCTTCAGATTTAGCAGGATCACTATACCAGCTATCAGAATAAGTAACAGTGTTAATGATTTTTCCTTGAGGATTTTTAAGCGTGATGGTAGAACCTGTATTGGTTAGAGATGGAAAACTGGTGACGGAATAAACAGGCAGATTGAATCCCTGATAGGCGGCGAAACCGGATGTTCCGGTAAGTACCACAAAACTATCAGGATAAATTATAACATCAGGAATGGTTTTGGTGGAACTTGGTGTTGATATACTGAAGTTATTTAAACTTATTGAAAAGTTGGTTCTGTTGTACAACTCAACATATTCATGATTTGGCCAACCTAAAGGCGGGTCGGGGTCGGCCATTATTTCATTAACAACTACGTCATTAAATTTCGGAATGTAGTAAGAAAAATTAAAATTGCTGGGTGTTGCAAAATTTCCTGAACAATCAACTATATTATTGTAAGATAAAGTGTAGTTTGTTGCATTTATTAACTGAGTGTTTAGAGTTAAAATTAAACATCTTGGATTGGAAGGTGAAATACTAACGGCTAACGGATTGCCAATTCCATTATTAATGAGGTAGCTTGAGGGTAAGGTGGATGAGTTTGCATCAGGTATTTCATCGAAGCAAATGGTGAGGTGAAGAGAATCAATCACACTTACCATAAGTGTCGCGGGGCCAACTAAATCCGGAACAATGGAATAAACAGAGTTTTGCTGTCCGGGTGTTCCTCCGTTGGAATTTGTACTAGCTGTCCAGTTTCCGGTCTGTGAACAATTTTGGTTTAAATTCGGATTGATTAATTCTAAGGACCAACCCCCTCCGTCTTTAGTCGGATCATTGTACCAACTGATATTGTAATTAACGCTGTCTATTGTGATTCCGGAATTGTCAATTAAATAAACATTATCACCAGCATCATTTAATGAAGGCATACTACTCATTCCGCAAATAATTCCTAAAGAAGAAAATAAAGCAGTATCTGAATTTTTACAAAGTATTATATGCTGACCTGGTAAAAAATATTTGCTATTTAAAGATGCATTAGTTACTCCATCAGAAAGCTTCCATGAAGTTAAGTCAAGTGTTTTGTTGGAACGATTGAAAATTTCAACCCATTCAACAAGAGGTAAGTTTCCTGCAGTGGGATTGGGGTCAGCCATGATTTCATTGATGAGCACATCACGGAAAACGGGAGTACTCACGTTGAAGTAAATAAAAGGAATGGAAGAATTAGCATTGATTGTGTTTCCTGCAACGTCTTGAACGTTAGATACAGAAAGGTTGTAATTCAGACCGCTGGTGAAAGGTGCAGAAAAAGTCAAATGAATCAATTTAAGATTGACAGCATCTCTTACTGAGTTGACAGGATTTCCTAATCCATTATCTGCAGAAAAATTATTTGTTGTTTGTGAAGTGGCAAGATCAACATCCTCGTTGAATAAAACATCCAAAGTTGTGGAAGATGTTGCATTTGCAGTAACCAACAAAGGTGGTGTTTGGTCTAATACAATCGCCCCCGCATAGATGTCATCAAAGAAATGTTTTTGAAAAAATGAAGAAGTTGATTGCTTAATTACAATGCCAAATGAATTGTTGTTAAGAAAGGTGTTATCAGTTATGCTTCCCTCACTATTGTAATTATTTCCTGAGCCGGTTAAATCTGAGTATAATGTGAATAGATTAGAATTGTCCCTGGTAATTTTAATTTTTAATAATGAATTAGATGAATTCGTAGTTCCATCAACTCCGTCAATTATCTTTAAAGGAGTACCATTTGTGATTTTGTATAAACAGATGTCGTCTTGGGTATTTCCAATTCTTACAAAATATCCATTTAAGTTCGTTGCCATAAGGTTAGACTGATCGGCTAACAGGTAAACATCCACCCAATTGGCACTGGAAGTATTAAATTGTAGGTTACACCAAAATTCCCACTGACAATTGTTTACCAATGCGCTTGGCGTACTTAAATAAAAAGATGTTGACGCTACAATTGAATTAGATCTAAGTTGGTTGTTTATGACTGTAAAATCACCTGCGTTTCCTGTCCATGACGGGTTATTGGTAAAGTCACCGTCAGTGAAATCATCTAGAGTCTGAGAATTTAAAGTATAGACTAATCCTAGAAATAGAATTATGAATATTTTCTTTATGAGGTCCATTTTAAGTCAAGTAAAGATAATAAATCCGCGTTATCAAATAATGAGTAAATATTAAGTAATTGCTATTTCTAGTTTGAATATTTTTTTCATATTTACGTAATATAATTTTTGCTGAAATATGAAAATTGCAGTTGTAGGGGCTACGGGTTTGGTAGGCAGTACCATGTTAAAAGTACTGGAGGAAAGAAATTTTCCGGTTGATGAATTAATTCCTGTGGCATCAGAGAAAAGTGTGGGTAAAACACTTGAGTTTAAAGGAAAAAAAATTGCGGTTAAAAGTGTTGAAGATGCCATCAGTTCTAAACCTACGTTAGCACTTTTTTCGGCGGGCGGAGGTAATTCTTTGCAGTTTGCACCCAAGTTTGCCCAGGCAGGAATTACAGTAATAGACAATAGTTCCGCGTGGCGTATGCACCCTGAAATCCCACTTGTGGTGCCCGAAATTAATGCTCATATTTTAACCAAAGAAAATAAAATCATTGCCAACCCGAATTGTTCCACCATTCAGATGGTAATGGTACTTAACCCACTTCATAAAAAATTTAAGATTAAAAGAGTAGTTGCTTCTACCTATCAAAGCGTAACCGGTACGGGAGTAAAAGCGGTGCAACAACTCATGAATGAAAGAGGAGGTAAATCGGGAGAAATGGCCTACAAGTACCCAATTGATTTAAATGTTATTCCGCAGATTGATGTTTTTTTGGAGAATGGTTACACCAAAGAAGAGATGAAAATGGTGAACGAGACCAAAAAAATTATGGGTGATGACAGAATTCAGGTTACTGCAACAACAGTAAGGATTCCGGTAATAGGTGGCCACTCAGAATCGGTTAACATTGAATTTGAAAATGAATTTGAACTTTCTGAAATAAGACAAATACTTTCACAAAGTAATGGCTTGGTAGTTGAAGATGACATCGACAAGCAAATCTACCCCATGCCAATGAATTCGCACAACAAAGACGAAGTATTTGTGGGAAGAATCAGAAGAGATGAGACCATTAAAAATGGATTGAATCTCTGGATTGTTGCAGATAATTTACGTAAAGGTGCTGCAACGAACGCTGTTCAAATTGCTGAGTTTCTTTATAAAAATCACTTGTGTTAGCAATGAGGTCAATCATTTTTCAAAGTATTTAATTTATTTAATTTCTTAACTAAACAACTTCTATCATGAATTCAGAAATAGAAAATAAAGTCCAAAAACTTCAGGATAAATATGAGTCTATGGGACAAAGCATGGAGTCTTACCTGGACGGATTGCTGATTTCAAATTATCTTACCTATTGGGATTACACAATGGTAGATACTTTACTCACATTACAAAAGCCAAAAACAGATTTTCCGGATGAGTTGATATTCATTATATATCATCAAATAACAGAGCTCTATTTCAAATTATCATTGCATGAATTTGAGCAAGTTGCAAACAATGGACGAGATATTAAGGCTAATGGAAAGGATTTAGGATGGAAAGAAAAGATAGACGTGAATTTTTTTATTGCTCGTGTTACAAGAATCAACAGATATTTTGAAGCGTTAACTAAGAGCTTTGACATCATGGTAGATGGAATGGAAAAGGAACAATTTCTAAGATATAGAATGGCTTTGTTGCCGGCCAGTGGATTTCAAAGTGCCCAATATCGTAAAATAGAAATTTGCTCAACTGATTTTGTCAATTTGGTAGATAAAGAATTGCGTGAGCAATATCATGGGAAAAGCATTGAGGAAATGTTTAATCATATTTACTGGAACAAAGGCGCAACAGAATTAGAAAGTGGAAAAAAAACTTTGACGCTTCAACAATTCGAAAAAAAATATTCTGAGGAATTTATTCAACTCGCCAACGATTACAAAAACAAAAATCTTTGGATGAAGTACAAATCTCTATCCGCGGAAGATCAGAAAAATCAGACTTTAATTGATGCCTTACGTCAGCTGGATGTGAATGTGAATATTAATTGGCCTTTGGTTCATTACAAATCCGCTGTACGTTATTTGGCGCAAGAAAACAGCGATGTGCCTGCTACAGGTGGTACCAACTGGCAAAAATATTTACCACCACGCTTTCAAAAAAGAATTTTTTACCCCGAATTGTGGAGCGAAGAGGAAAAAAATGAATGGGGCAAAAAATGGGTTGAGTCTGTTAGACGGGCATAATCTTTTTGGATTATTTTCAAACTGAATTGGTTTGATTATAATCTTTATTTCATGAAATACGCAATTGTTGAGGACAATCACTTGGCCTATGAGGTATTGTCCAAAATTTTATCAAAATTTGATTTCCTAAGAGAAATATCACTCTCCCAATCGATAGAAGAAAATATCGACACGTTAAATACTGAAAAACCTGATTTGATTTTTCTGGATATGGAGCTGGAGCGATTGAATGGAATTGATATTCTAAATAAATTAAATTTTAATCCTATGGTAATTGCTGTAACGGCACATAAGGATTTTGCGCCCAACGCATTTGATAGAAACTTTGTGGATTATATCATTAAACCGGTTCAACCAGAAAGATTAGCATCAGCACTAATTAAAGTTAAAGAGAGATTTTTTTTGATAAATGGAAGTTCTAATATTCAAAATTTAAGGGCCATAAAGCCGGAATATATTTTTGTTCGTTCAAATTCTATACTTACTAAAATAAAAGTAAATGAGATTGATTATGTACAAGCGGCCGGTGATTATGTAAATATCTACACAAAAGCTAAACGTTATACGGTACATATAACGCTAAGAAGCTTGGAGGAGAAGTTACCTGAAGGCAAATTTTATCGATTGCATCGTTCTTACCTTGTTTCTTTAGACCAGGTAGATGCAATTGAGGAAGGGACAGTGTATCTTGATAAACATCCTATACCCATAGGCGAGCAATACAAGAAAGAGTTGTTGAGGAGGCTGAATTTGATTTAGAAGAAGTTCATAGCAAAATATTCGGCTCAAGTTGTAGAATAAAAAAAGCAACAGTTTTTGGCTGTTGCTTTTGTAGGGTATTAAGTTATGGAATTACTTAATTTCGCAGGTGCGGGTATAAGTGTAGTTAGTTCCGCTGGAATTGTCATCTTGCTTGGCTGAAAAACAATTTGCCCTAGCTGATTTTTTGGAAACATCTACCATAGTGTATTTCTCCGTGTAAGGGGTTTCATTAGGATTAGTTGATGTATAACTACACTCACATACTCTGTCTTTAGAACACGAGGCTAATGCAAAAACAACAATAGCGGCTGTTAAGGAAAATATTTTTTTCATAGTGTTTTTTATTTATTTTAATTCACAAGTGGTTTTTTGGCTATAATTTGCGTTAGAAGAACTTGTACTAACACAGATTCTTTTTGCAGTTGCTTTTGAAACATCAACCAAAGTAAAAGAACTTGTGGTTGTTGTTGTGTTTTGAGAACCTCCAAAATTTGCTGTATACTGTTCTGTACACTCACAAACGCGATCTTTTTTACACGCGGTTAAGGATATTGCTACAATACCCAAACCTATTAAAGTGATTTTTTTCATAGTTTATTTAAGATTACATGTAGTTGAATATCCGGTAATTGCCACACCATCATTATAATGTTCTTTTGTTGAAACGCAATTTGCTTTCGCAGCAGATTTTGAAACCTCAACAAGTGTGGTTGAATAGGTGTAACTCCCACCTGATTGCGTGGTGGTACACTCGCAAGTGTAATCCTTTTTACAGGATATAAGGGCAAGGGTGAAGAGCCCAATACCCAAAATTGTTATTTTTTTCATAGTTTTAAAATTTCAACTAATCTATTAATTTTTTTATATGTTTAACAACTTTTGTGTTATAGCTTATCAAACGAATATTGTTAAAATCACTTATTTTTTAAAACCGGTTAAAAAACTGAATAACAATATTATACGTTTAAAAAATAAAAAAGCAACAGTTTGCTGTTGCTTTTTAAAAAATGTGATGAACTATTATTTCAACTCACAAGTTGTTTTGTCTCCGGTGTAGGCAACGGGTGTTAACTCTTGATACTGTGAGGCTTCTGATTGACATAGTAGTCTTGCATCTTTTTTCCTAGAATCGTAGTAAGTTACCTTATAGGTGCTAGTAGCTCCTGTTAATGAATCAGTCTCTGTACATTCACAAACTCTGTCTTTTTTACAAGATATAAGTGCAACACCTAATAAAGCAGTTGCAAAAATTGTTACTTTTTTCATTTTTTTATTTTTTGATGATTATTATTTTAATTTACAAACTGTTTTACTTCCTGATGATGCTGTAGGAGTAAGATTTTCATACTGATATGAATTTGATGTACACCACAATCTTGCGTCAGACTTCCTAGCGTCAAAGTAAGTAACATTAGCTGTTGAAGTACCTGAGCTATCCGTAATTGTACACTCACAAACCCTGTCTTTTTTACAAGAAATTAGAGTTATGCAAATAATTGCGAAAGCTATTAGTGATATTTTTTTCATAGTATTAATTTTT
>JBKCIQ010000105.1:0-3333 GCA_046302135.1 Bacteroidota bacterium
TTAATGAAATTGCACTGTTTCCACCTGACGGAGTGCCTGTACAATTGGTTGCCGCAATTATATCAAAACAATAATCTTCGGTTTCACCCCAAGTATAATTTGTACCTGCATAATTTGTTGCTGTCGGAAAGGTTGTTTCAACATTTACAACGCGCATTCTTGTAGTTCCTAGCGTTGCAGTAAGCGGAATTACGAATGAACCGGTTTCTGTATGCGGACCGGTAACTGATGCGGGACTTGAATAAACTTGTTCTCCTGGATCCGCAAATGAACCATTTTGGTTATAATCGATATAAATTTGGA
Organism: Bacteroidota bacterium; assembly: GCA_046302135.1. GTDB lineage: Bacteria > Bacteroidota > Bacteroidia > B-17B0 > Aurantibacillaceae > AM-1111. The sequence continues at coordinate 304 of JBKCIQ010000105.1, forward strand.
AACCATTTCCGAAGTTTCCACCACAGGTTATTGAACTCAAACTGAAATTTACAGTTGATCCAACTTGTTCACTTGTTGGAGTAATAATTCCTGTGTAATTATTATATCGATTTAAAAGGGATCCCGCTCCCGTTGAAAGTGAGGCACAAGTGGTCGTGTTGTTCATTGACCCTACCGTTACGTTTCCAATATCTTCATCAGCCGTAGAGGTTGCTGCAAAAAATTGATAGCCTGCACAAATACATGGCCCCGGATTATTTACAGTGTATGAAACGGCGTTAGAAGTAGATGAAATACCACTGTTTGTACAAGTGGTAATCAATTGATAAAATGTTGTGTTTGATACCGAAGTAGAATAGGTAGGGCTATTGGCCCCAACGATATCAGTCCATGGTCCCGTAGAACTTGTTGCTGATTGCCACTGATAGGTTTGCCCACTTCCTGTTGAAAGCCCTGATACAGATAAAGTGAAGTTAACGCTTGGACAACCTGTAGCTAAAGTAATATTCGCAACTCCGGCATTTGGAGTTCCTGAACAGGGCCCGGTTGAATAATCTATTTCCAAATATGTGCAGGTAGTTGATGTTCCATTAACACCATAGTGATAGGAAAATGATGTACCACCTGAAGCCCACTGCGTTCCTGCAGCATACCATCCCTGAGCTAATGCAGTCTGAACATTTGCAACACCTGCGGCATTGAAAGGTGCAGATTTCCAACCGTAAATAGCAGCATTGGCCCAATTAAAATCTGCTGTTATTATGGTACCATTATTTGACTCATTCCAAAGTGTGGCGGCAACCGCAGGGACAGGATCGGATGTCATGTGTCTTAATCTGCAAAATTTTGCCGTGGTGTTTCCTGAGCCTGTATAGTGATTACCGTAGTAGGTTGCAAATGCAATGGTTGCGCCTGCTGGAATAGCAGTTAAATCGTATTTAGACCAAGAAGCAGTGGTGTTTCCTGTAATCCTTAAGTAACCTGAAGTCTTAGCTGTACTGCTGGTCTGGTAACCTGTCCAGTTAAGAGTTAATACCGGCAGGTAATTAGCTACCGGATCCAAGTGAATTGGAAAAACGCGTCTTGGGTTTTTTATCCATGAGCAATCAAAAGCAGAATTAAAAACAATTGTTCCGGCAACATTTTTGAAATCTAAAATACTTGCCTGCTTTGAATATTCATTGGCAAAGTTTTCATCGTAAGCCATTGGAACTGCGTACTGAATTACGGTTTCTCCGTTGTAATTTAAATTCAAACCATTTTCAGACGAAACAAGAGTAGTTGATGAGGATCCTGAAAAAATATTTTCTCTGATTACTAACTTGGTGGCGTTCTGTGGAATATTATTTATAAAGTTTGATGAGCTAATCTCTAAATCGAATTTTCTTCCGGTGTTGCTTGTGGTATAAATTAAATTAACGCCTGGAAAGAATCCTGAATATTTTATGGTGTTGTTGTGTACAGAAACGGTAACACTATTTCTATCCAGCTGTAAACTTGAGATTGTGTTACCCGACTGATTTACAAAATCAATTGAGGTGATTTGCTCCTTTATTTCTAGTCCATTATATCTTGATAAAATAGGATCAACAAATGGATTGGATGGAAAAAACGTTTTGATCGAGTTCTCGGTGTTTGAATACGGATAATCGGGGTAGGCTCCGGTTGTATTTGATAATATCTCGTTTTTGATGTCTTTCCATTGCCCGCCTTCATTAAAGTGTATTGGTAAACTTGCTACAAATGCGCTTTTCGTTCCGTCGTTTCGTAAAAATGTTTTGGTGTGAACATTTCTTGCAGAAAAATCCTCCCTAATGAAATTATTATTATTTGCTTCCCAGGGAAATTGCTGGGTCTGTGCATTCAAACTGAAAAATAAGCAAACGGCAATTAAATTAAAGAGAACAATTTTAAATTTTTTTATTGATTTGATTTGATTGTAAAATTTTTTCATGCGGTTTTTTTTGATTGGAATATTAAATTTAACATCTGACTAATTTAAAAAAATATTTATTTAAATAACAATTTTTTAACATTTAGTCTTTTAACAACATTATTCAAAATGTCAATAAAATGAATTGAAAATAGTTGGATTAAAAAAAGTAGGTATTCCAATTACTTTTAGGAGAGTAAAGAAATGAATTTTGTTATTGGATGCTTAATCAAAATACTCCCTCATCCGATCGAAAAAACCTTTTTCTTTCTTCCCAGGATTAGGCGTAAAATTTTTGGATTCCTTTAATTTCTCCAATAGTTTTTTCTCTTCTGAACTGAGTGAAGTCGGAGTCCAAACATTCACCTTAACCAATAAATCTCCTTTACCTCTTGAGTTTACATCAGGCAAACCTTTGCCTTTTAATCTTAATATTTTTCCGCTCTGAACTCCAGCCTCTATTTTCACTTTGGCGAAGCCTTCTATCAAAGGAATTTCAGGACTACAGCCCAATGCGGCATCGGGAAGCGAGATGAATAAATTATAAAGTAAATTATTTCCATCTCTTACCAATTCAGCGTGCGCCTCTTCTTCAATAACTAAAAGTAAATCGCCGTTTATGCCCCCGCGCGCCGCAGCGTTACCTTTACCGCTTACACTCAGTTGCATGCCCTCCGCAACTCCAGCAGGAATATTCAAAACACTGTTATCATCCTCCCTTACAATTCCATCTCCAAAACAGGTTTTGCATTTCTCTTTAATAACACTTCCCTGACCTCCACAGCTTGGACAAGGTCCCTGAGTCTGCATAGTTCCTAAAATGGTTTGCTGCATTCTCGTGTATACTCCCGTCCCGCGGCAGGTCCCACAATTGTCCTTTGCTGTTCCTTTATCTGCTCCTGTGCCGTTGCAGGATTTACATCCTACATATTTATTGAGTTTGATTTTCTTTTCAGCACCTTCCGCAATTTCTTTAAGGTTCAACTTTACTCGTACCCTAAGATCGCTTCCTCTGTTTTGTCTTCTTCCTCCACCACCGGAAGAAAATCCTCCACCAAATCCTCCACCAAAAATATTTCCGAATTGCTCAAAAATGT
>JBKCIQ010000106.1:0-43782 GCA_046302135.1 Bacteroidota bacterium
GAACTTGGGATACTTGGATTTTGAACATTAGACGTAAATCCACTAGGACCACTCCAAAGATAGGTTCCTCCTCCTGTAGCTGATAAACTAATCGTTTGACCCGGACAATATGCTCCCGTATTACTTGCTGTTGGAACCGGAGCAGGGTTCACTGTTACACTCGTTGTGGCCGTTGCAGTACATCCGTTCGTTGTAACTGTAACTGTATAGATTCCTCCCATTGCAGTGGTTGCAGCGGGTCGGGTTGGATTTTGAGTATTAGCAGTAAATCCACCGGGTCCGTTCCAAAGATAGGTTCCTCCTCCTGTTGCGGACAGGGAAATAGTCTGGCCCGGACAGTAAGGACCCGTATTAGATGCAGTTACAACAGGTGTAGGGTTGACCGTCACGCTGGTAGTTGCAGTACATGTAACACCATTGTTTGTAACCGTAACTGTGTAAATACCGCTCATGGCTGTTGTTGCACTTGGCCTAGTTGGATTCTGAAGATTCGATGTAAATCCACCAGGTCCACTCCAACTGTATGTTCCTCCACCGGTAGCAGAAAGTGAAATTGTCTGACCCGGGCAATATGGCCCAGTATTGGAGGCCGTGGCAGTACAGCTGTTACAAGGTGGCGGAGAAGTAACTACAACTGAATATGTACATGTAGGATCAGCACTGTAAACAGCGGTTACCGTACAGTTACCCCCTGTGGCTGAAACATTTGAAACAGTGTAATTTGATACGGCAGTAAATGGAGGATTATACGTTGTGGTCCCTCCACAACTTGAAGAAATTGTTAAAGTACCTGAAGTAGGTGGAGCATAGGTGTTAAGTGTGCCTGTAATGTTGAAGGTGTTTGCCGGTGAAGTACAAGGTCCCGCTGTTGCCGTCATTCCTGTTATGTTACATACAATATTACAGTTGGTTGAACCTGTTCCCCCAGACTGAGAGAAAGTAACTGTTCCTGCCTGATTCGAAAAATTTGTAATCAACAACATATACCACTGGCCTGCGACAGCATTTGGAATGGTAGCTGTTTCAACAGCTGCCGTTGAATAACTGCAGCTCACAGTATTCGTAGCAGAAAGCCCTGGGCACATTGCAGCTTGTGAGGTAAATGGCCCCCAAATTACGAAATCAACATCTATAGGTGTTCCTGTGTTACTTGTCTGACTTATGTTCATTGTAATACTTCCTGTGTTGGAAACATTTAAATAATAGAAAGCAGGGTTTGGCGTTGACAAAAGACATCCATAAATTCCTCCACCCCCTAATGATGGAACCGCGGTAGTATTACAGTAGGTATAGGTTGTTCCTGTGCAGAACGGGTCTGCCAAATTACAACTTGCATTTGCCGTACCACCCGTACAACCTGATCCAGAACTACAAGAAGTACATGTAATTGTAGTTGTACAACAATTTGTAGCGGTTCCGCAAGCTGCATTTGTGTTATAATGTATAAAAAATGTACCTGAACTTGTTGCAGTCCATGTTAAAGGGGCGTTACCGGCTGCTACGATGGGGCCATTGTAAGTTCCGCTATGAATTGTAATATATCCACCACAAGAAGAGTTAAAAACATAAGTACTCCCCGCAATAATATTAGTAATAGTGCTATACTCATTCTGATAATTACAGGTACTAATTGTTACAGGAGTATTTGTTGTAGGCGCAACAGCACTTCCAAAAGAAGTAAGGTTAGTACATCCGGTTGATGAAGTTCCACATGAAGTACAAGCTATAGTAGTTGTACAACAATTTGTTGCAGTTCCGCAAGCTGAATTTGTATTGTAATGTATATAAAAAGTACCTGAGGAAGTGGCGGTCCAACTTAATGGAGCATTTCCTGCAGCCACAATTGGCCCATTAAATGTACCACTGTGAACAGTAATATATCCTCCGCATGAACTAGTAAATTGGTAGGTGTTTCCGGAAACAATATTAGTAACGGTACTATATTCCGACTGAAAATTGCAAGTACTTATTGTAACAGGCGTATTATTCGTTGGAGCTACAGCGCTTCCAAAAGAGCTTGTGTTGGTACAACCTGTTCCACCTCCACCGCCAGACGTAGAAACTAGTGCAATTGTAGAAGTTCCACAATTACTTTGAGTATTGCAGCTGTTGCAATTGGTATTGTATGATATGTAATAGGTGCCTGTTACAGTTGCTGTAAAAGTAAGGGGTGTTGTACCAAAAGCAACCACCGGCCCATTCGCACTACCGCTATGCACCGTTATACACCCTCCCAAACTATAGGTGGCAGAATAGACATTGCCCGCTACAAACCCGGAAACAGTGCTATACTCAGATTGAAAATTACATGTGCTTATGGTTACTGTTCCAACAGTAGCGGGAGCAGTTGCTGTACCATAGGCGTTTGCATTAGCGCACTGAGAATAGGTTCTTGAAAAAACAAAAGAAAGAAAAAAAACAAGTATAAATTTTTTCATCTAATCAGCAGGAATAATTATTTTTTTAAAACCAAGCAGTCCTTAATTTCAACAACAGTATAACCCTCATCGGTTACAAACTTTTTCAAATCAGCGAAAGAGTAGCCAGAATCAATAATCATTACGAATTTCGCAATCTTATTATTATTACTTTGAATAATGTTATAAAACCCAAACTTATCGCTTAGTCTACCGGAAATTTTTTTCATAAAGTAAACAGCAGACGGGTCTTCGGTTTCACTATTTATTGTTAATGTTACCTCAGTTACAATACCATTAAGCCTAGGAAGGCCCGAGTTTAGATTAGTTGCGATTTTGACTTTTGCATCCTGAGTCATTGTTTGAGCGTGTGAATGACAAAGGAATAAAAATGAAAAGAAAAAAAATATATACCTTTTAGACATATAAAATGAGTTAGTGGTTTTTTTACTAAATGTGTTATGTAAAAATAATTTATTTTTTGTGAAATTCAACTTTTGCAAAAAAATGTTTTCAAATTTTTCGCGCGATTTTACTGACTGATTATGATCAGTTTTTATCAATTTATTTTCTTTGATGTTTACCTTGCTGTACTTTATTTTTACTGTAGCTACAATATAATCAAGTTAAATTATTTTATCAACTTAATTTCAGAGTGTTAACAAAAAAAAATTGATGAATAATTTAATAGAGCTCAAGAAAATTGATTGAATTTTGATCAAAAAATGTTTGTTAAAACTTACGGATTTGCAGTAAACGGAATAGAGGCCTACAAAATTACCATTGAAGTTAATGTAGTAAATGGCGCATATTTTAACATTGTTGGGCTTCCTGACAACGCAGTAAAAGAAAGTCAGCAAAGAGTTTTTGCGGCCTTGAAAAATATTGGTCTTGGCATCCCTGTTAAAGGAATTACAATAAATCTTGCGCCTGCAGATATAAAAAAGGAAGGGGCCTGCTATGACTTACCTATAGCAGTTGCTCTTTTGGCAGGAACGGGGCAATTACCCCATGAGAGAATTTCTGAATATCTGATTATGGGGGAGCTTTCTCTGGATGGAAAAATCAGGCCGGTAAGAGGCATTTTGCCAATTGTGGAGAAATGTTTAGATGAAGGTTTGACTAAAGCAATTCTTCCTGAGAAAAATGCTGACGAGGCAAATATCATTAGAAAAGTAAAAGTCATTGGCATGCCTCATCTTAAGGATGCTATTGATTATTTTAATGCTAAAACCTCAGAAATTAAATATAAAACGAAAGTACAAAACGATGAGGGAGAGGAATTTAATTTGGTGGGGGGTGAACTTCCTGACTTTAGTGATGTGAAGGGACAGGAAAACATTAAAAGAGCACTTGAAATTGCGGCGGCAGGAGGCCACAACGCAATTTTAATTGGTCCTCCCGGCTCAGGTAAAACAATGTTATCCAAACGACTTCCTTCAATTTTACCCCCAATGAATATTCAGGAAGCCTTGGAAACAACTAAGATACACAGTGTATCAGGAAAATTATCACTTACTAAGGGGCTAATCCGAAAAAGACCATTTAGAAATCCGCACCATACAATTTCTGATATTGCACTGGTCGGTGGTGGATCCAATCCTAAGCCAGGGGAAATTTCACTCGCTCATAATGGAATTCTTTTCCTTGATGAATTACCGGAATTTAAAAGAAGTGCTTTAGAAGTAATGAGACAACCTATGGAGGAGCGAAAAGTCATTATTTCCAGATCTAAATTCAGCGTTGAATTTCCGGCAAATTTTATGCTGATTGCGAGTATGAATCCATGCCCTTGCGGTTTTCTTAATCATCCGGAAAAAAACTGTGTTTGTGCACCGGGAAGTATCGCCAAATACCTAAATAAAATCTCCGGTCCGCTAATGGACAGGATAGATTTACACGTAGAAGTATGTCCTGTACCTATTTCAAGTCTATCCTCAAAACCTTCAGGAGAATCTTCATCTGATGTTTTGAAAAGAGTTCTATTAGCAAGAGAAATACAACAAAAAAGATTTTCAGGAAATAAATCACATGGCACTAATGCAAACATGAAACCTTCAGAATTGTCACTTTATTGTGCGCTTGACGAAACAGGAAAATCACTATTAGAAACAGCTATGAAAAAATTAAAATTATCAGCAAGAGCTTATGAGAGAATACTAAAAGTTTCAAGAACAATTGCGGATTTAGATAGCTCCGAAAAAATAATGTCAAATCATCTTGCAGAAGCCATTCAATACAGAAGCTTAGATAGGGAAAGCTGGAAATAAATTCTTTTATTTTAACAATAAAAATAGTTTAAATAATTATATTTGTTAGTAGCCAAAACATAAAGCATGAAATCATTCATAAAAGTAGTTTTAATGGTCTTTTTCATTTCTATTTTCATATCATGTAAAAAAGATGAAAAAAGCGATGGCAACCAATCATCAACCAATACCAGCGGCACACTAAGAGTTAAGTTTCATCCCTTTATTCTTTCCGACTCCCTTGTTTTCAATAAAAATTATTTAAATGCAAACGGCGACACCTTCAACGTTAATATGCTCAAATACTATGTAAGCAATATTACTGTTACAAAATCTGATAACTCAAAACATAGTATTACAGGCTCTTACTACCTTGTTGATCATAACACTTTCATGGAAGATGAATTTGTAATAAATGGAATTCCTGAAGGAAACTACAAAGAAATAACTTTTTTATTAGGTGTAGACTCATCTTCTAACGTAAGCGGTGCACAGGCTGGCGACTTGGACCCTGCAAAAGGAATGTTTTGGGACTGGAATAGTGGATACATAATGAGCCGTCTTGAAGGCTATTCACCTGCCTCTACAGCTATTGGTAAAAAAATTATTTTTCATGTTGGTGGTTTTATCCGACCAAATATTTCAATGAGGACCATAACAGTTTCGTTTAACGGTAATACTGCAAGTATTAATACAAGTAAGACTCCAACGCTTAACATAAAAACCGATGTTTCCGAATGGTTTAAGACACCCAACACAATAAATTTCTCGGTAATAAATACCGTGATGATGCCCGGCGCAAACTCAAATGATATTGCAGACAATTACACAGACGCATTCACCTTTATGTCGATTCAAAATTGAAAAATTTTTTATTTAAAATACCCTTTCTTTTTGCGCTTTTTTTAGTGGGATTGATTTTTGTTGTACTCTCTTGTTCTGTTGACCCTGAAATAAAACCGTCAGAACCTCCGCTCTCCATCAAAGAAATTATCCCCGCAGGGTTTCCTCAGCCGGTTTACAACTTTCAAAACAATGGGGTAACTACGGATAAATTTATTTTAGGAAGAGCGCTTTTTTATGACCCGATTCTTTCTGCTGATAACACCATTTCCTGTGGGAGTTGCCATCAGGCTTTCGCAGCGTTTGCAAACGCATCACACGATTTAAGCCACGGAATAAATGGTTTACTTGGAACCAGAAATTCACCCGCACTTCAAAACTTAAACTGGAAAAGTTCTTTCATGTGGGATGGAGGAATTAATCATTTGGAAATTCAACCCATTGCACCAATTCAAAATCCCATTGAAATGGGAGAGAACCTGAACAATGTTATTGTTAAGCTTCAAAGCAAAAGTAAATACCTGGATTTATTCCGTAAGGCGTTCGGAAATGACTCCATTACAAGCCAAAGAATGCTAAAAGCCATGGCTGTTTTTATGGGAACTCTGTATTCCTACAACAGCAAATACGACAGGTACTACAGAGGCGAGAGTGGTATAAGTTTTACCAGCTCCGAGCTGAATGGCTACAATATTTTTAAATCAAAATGTAATGGGTGTCATAAAGAGCCTCTACTAACTGATGAAAGTTTCAGGAACAATGGGCTTGCTGTAAACCCATTGATAAATGATTCTGGCAGAATGATGATAACCGGAGACCCTAACGACAAATTTAAATTTAAAGTCCCTTCTCTTAGAAACGTTTCAGTTACTTCTCCATACATGCATGACGGCAGATTCAATTCTCTTTCAGAGGTTATTGATCATTATCGAAGTGGTGTTCAACAATCAAACACCTTGGATCCTTCTTTAAGCTCCGGAATACCACTAACCAATCAGGAAAAAGCTGACGTTATTAATTTTTTATATACCCTTACAGATTACCAGTTTTTATACGATGAGAAATTCAAAGATCCTAATTAGTCTTATTTTTTTCTTAATTACCTCCATTAGCTTTATCTTTTGGGGATGTAAGAAAAATCAGTTAGGTGGCAGTTCTGTGATAAGCGGGAAAGTTAATCATCACAGCAAATCTATTGCGGGCGCATCTGTATTTATAAAGTTTAATGCGAAAGACTTTCCAGGAGAGGATACAACAATTTATGATGCAAAAGTTCAGTGCGATGAATATGGGAATTTTGTAATCGATGATTTTTACAAAGGTGAATATTACCTATTTTCGGTTGGAAAAGATAACGCAATTCCATATCCATACCTCGTTAAAGGTGGAATAAGTTTTTCAATAAGAAAGAACGAGCAGTTAACACGGGACATTGCGGTTACGGAGGGAGATTGATATTGATTTTTGTACATATAGTTTCATTCAAAAAAATATTTAGGAAGAAAATAGGTGTTTTTACCTTGTAAATTCAAAGGGTAATAATTAATATCTTTATCTAATCTGAGTCACAATGCCAAACTCTGTAGAAACAATAAATTTCTCATTAGAAGAACAACTTAAAAAGCTTGAGCTCGTTGTTTCATCAGTTGCAAATGCGGTCATGATTTGTGATGAAAATGGCGACATTCAATGGGTAAATAATGGATTCACCGATCTCACAGGGTTTTTACCTGAGGAAGTTATTGGCAAAGACCCATTTGATTGTTTGTATAGTTCATTATCCGACCAAGAAAAAAAACAAGAGCTTAATATAAAAGTCACAAGAGGAGAAATTGTACAAGAAATTATTTTAAACCATGATAAACAAGGCAATCCTTACTGGCTGGAGCTGATTGTAAATCCTATTTTTAATGAAAACAAGATTTTAAAAAACTATATAGTAATTGGTGTAGATGTAAATGACAGAGTAAAAGGCTCGAGAGAAATTGAAGATAAGGCAAATTTGCTTGAGTCCATTGCCTCTGCGATGCCAGTTGTAACCTATATCTGGAATATTGAAGACTATAAACTTGACTTTATCAGCAACCACATTTTTGATTTAACTGGGTACACAAAAGAAGAATTTTTAAACGACTCTAAAGGCAATAAGTTTATCTCAATAGCATTTGAAAACGATGTTCAAAAACTGAGAGACTCTTATTTTAAAATAACAAATGACTCGAAAATCAATTCAACAACAAATTCGTTTCGAATCAAGCATCGTTCGGGAGATATAAAAAGAGTCACCTCACGCGAAGTCGTTTATAAAAGAAATCTAAATGGTAAAGCAACGCATCTCATTTGCACCATGAACGATGTTACGGAACACTACAACGCTGAAAAATACAGAGAGGCCCTCATCCGCCTTCAGGAGTTGCAACAAAAAAGAACGCAAAAAATCCGCTCACTTACAATGTTGCGCGGACAAGAAGAAGAAAGAAAAAGACTTTCACGCGAATTACACGACGGAATTGGACAAATGCTTACTGCAATCAGAATTAAAGTTAACAATCTAGAAAGTGAGACCGATAAAAGTCAAATAAACATTCATTTAAGCGAAATTAAAAATTTGGTTGCCCAAACGATAAAGGAAACCCGAAATATATCTAATGCGTTGCTACCAGTTGATTTGCACGACTACGGATTACTCGCATCTCTTAAACAGCTCTTTGAAAACACGAAAAAGCACGCATCAATCAATATCAGCTTCAATACAAACTTTTCTGATATTCGATTTAATACTACAATTGAAGTAGAAGTTTATAGAATTGCACAGGAGGCGTTGAATAACTGTTTAAAATATTCCAAATCTAATACAATTGATGCGAATTTATTTTATAATGTCGAATCTGAAATTTTGAAACTTATTATAATTGACGAGGGCATTGGATTTGAATATGAGAATAACTTTCACTCACGTAAAAATAAAAATACGACTTTTGGGTTGAGAAATATGCACGAAAGAGCTAGAATAATTAATGGGAAATTGAATATTATTTCACAATCCGGACAAGGATGTGTTGTTTCATTGGAAGTCCCTGTAAAACAGAATGAATTATGATAAAAATACTCGTAGTTGATGACCACCCAATTGTTAGAGACGGTCTTTATAACGCTATGAAAAACGTAAAAGATTTTAAAATTGTGGGTGCCGTTTCATCCGCAAATGAAGCGTTGGATCTGATTCAAACCAACAACATTGATGTCTTACTTAGTGACATTTCAATGCCTGAAATAAGCGGAATACAGTTGGCGGAAAAAGTAAAAAAGATTTCACCTTTAGTTAAAATTCTTTTTCTCACAATGCATGAAAATGATGCTTATGTAAATAGTGCAATACAAACAGGTGCAAGCGGCTATCTTCTAAAGGATTCTGAAATTTCTGAACTTGAAAACGCGATTAGAGTCATTTATGCGGGTAATAGTTATTTCGGAAAAAATACAAACACAGACAGCAACGCTGCTTCGCAAAAACACACCTCTGAATCTGAAATAAAACCAAGCAATGTTCTAAGTCAGCGTGAAATTGAAATACTAAATCTGATTGCTCACGGTTCAAGCAACAAAGAAATCGCAGCAAAATTATATATCAGTAACAGAACGGTTGATGCTCATCGCTATAATATCATGCAGAAACTTGATGTTAAAAACACTGCTGAATTGATAAAGAAAGCTGTCAGACTAAAACTAGTTGAGTTTTAGTTTTTTTCTCCATTATTGAACAGGATTATGTAGCTTTTGCTTTCTCCATGAAACCATCATAATTACGATTCCAGAAACTACAAATGGTATAGAAAGAATTTGCCCCATGTCAATAGGCAGAGCATTTTCAAAAGCTACCTGAACTTCTTTTGTAAATTCAATACAGAAACGGAAAGAAAAAAGTAATGCGCAGAAAAACCCAAACATAAATCCTGCCGGCCACTTAAATTTATATTTTTTCCACAAAAAAAAGAACGCTCCAAGCATTAGAAGACAAAACAGCGACTCATAAAGCTGTGAAGGATGTCTTGCAGGTATGGATTCAATGAAATTGACCTGCTCTTGGTAAGGAATAGTCATGAAATTTGAAATGCTCCTAAAGTTGTTTTCTATATCGTCCTGAACAAACCTGAAGCCCCAAGGAAGCGTCGTGGGTTTACCTATTATTTCTGAATTCATTAAGTTTCCTATTCTAATACACATCCCACTGTACGCAACAGCTATTACTATCCTATCCAATATCCACCAAATGTTCTCTTTTGTTTTTTTGCGAATAACCAAAGTGCGATTAAAATACCTATTGCACCTCCATGACTCGCAAGTCCGCCTTCCCAAATTTTAAGCATGTTCCAAGGATGATTGATGTACCCATCCTCACCAAACCAAGGACCGTAAAAAAGGCAATGACCCAACCTGGCTCCTAATACTGTTCCCGCAATTACATAAACAGTTAATGTATCAAGAGACTTAATGGTTCTTCCTTCAATCTTAAAAATGTGTTTCATCAAATAAAAACTTCCAACAAAAGCTAAAGCGAATAAAAATCCATACCATACAACAGGATGACTTGTTCCAGGAATATAAAAAACAACCGGGTCAGGATTCCAATCAAAATATGGACTATCATTTAAATATCCTGGATATTTTTCCATAGATTGTAAAGATAAAAATTTGAATTTTAAAACAGATGGTAAATTTTCAATGTCTTTGGCTAATTTTACAAACATGAAGAACATAGTAATTTTTTCTAGTGGAGAGGGAAGTAACACCGAGAAAATAATCGAAACATTTTCTAAATGTAAATCTGCAAGGGTAAGCTGGATTGTATGCAACAATGAGAACGCAGGCGTAATAAAAATTGCTGAAAAATATAAAAAGGGGCTGCAATTAATATCCAAAAGCAATCTTGAAAAGAATGCTGTTCAGCTTGCAGAATTTCTAAAAGTTGAAAAAACCGATTTAATTGTTTTAGCAGGCTTCCTGCTAAAAATACCTAATGAGATTATTGAAGCATTCCCGGACAGTATTGTTAACCTACACCCATCCTTATTGCCAAAATTTGGCGGAAAAGGAATGTATGGAATGAATGTACATAGGGCAGTTGTTGATGCGAGAGAATTAGAAAGTGGTATTACAATACATTTAGTAAATGAGGAATACGATAAGGGAAAAATTATTTTTCAGAAAAAGATTGCTGTAACATACACAGATAATGCAGAATCACTTTCTACAAAAATTAAAGAACTGGAACATATTCACTTTCCTGAAACCATATTAAAAATTGTGGAAAATTAAATATTCTATCTTAATTCAAAACCCTTGTTATTAAAGCAAAACGAACAAATATTTTCAATAATAAATCTGTACTGTTAGGGTACTGTATTCTTCGTGCCGTTTTATATAAACAAAAATCATTGGCTTATTTAATTTAGCCTTACCCTCATGTTTACTTTCACCGGCGAAAAAATTCTGGTAGGTGTGTTTTTTCAAAACAATTTCTGAATAATCGATTTTTTCACCTACATATTTACGTATAAAGTCTCTATTAATACAATCTAACGAGTCTAAAGTGTAACCAGAATACTTAAGACAATAGTTAAAGGTATTTCTTTCTTCCTCGTTTAATCGCATAAGTAATTCGGGGAACATACACCCAAAATACTCAAAATTTGGGCTGTTAGGATCAGTATCCACTTTTTTAAAATTTTGACACTGAACTTTTGCAACAAATAAAAAAACTGACAGAAAAAATTGTACTCTTTTCATTTAATGAATCTATAATCTTAAATCACCAAAAAGAATACAAAAGATCATATCAAAATCTTATTACACAAAGGTGCGTCTGAAATTTAATATGAACTCTTTATTAGGATTAATCTTTAGGCATAAAGAAAATTTCATCAAGATTGTCAAATCAATTTTAACCTATTTAAGGTTATAATGTATACTCGCTTAAGGTATTTATTTTGTGTTAAAATTTTAAGAGGCTTATTATATCAAAGTCTTAAAAATAGCATTCAACCGCTTAAGTAATAAAAACATAATAAGCGCAGCAAGCAAAAGCAATCCTGAATTTACAAGAAAATATAGCGCCTTGTTGTCATAATTATCCCATGTAGAAGCAAGTATTCCGCTTAATTTATTTCCAATAGAAGTTGCCAAGAACCATCCGCCCATCATCACAGAAATTAGCCTTGGTGGCGAAAGCTTTGATACAAGACTAAGCCCCATAGGAGAAAGACAAAGTTCGCCAACTGTAATAACGCCATACGTTGCTATCAACCACCATACGCTTGCTTTTTCAATTCCATTTCCACAATAATATACAGCCCAAACCATCACCAAGGGTGATAATGCAGAAATAAAAAGTCCCCAGCCTATTTTTGAAGGTGTAGTTGGCTCCTTACCTCTTCGCCTAGTCCATATAAAAAAACCTACTACCAATGGAGTTAATGCAATTACCCAACCCGGGTTAATGGATTGAGAAATTTCCGTTGGAATTAAAAAAACTTTTTCGTCTTGCTTCAATTCCGATCTACGATGATAATTTTTAAAATAGTCTGGAAAAGCCTTATCCCTGAGTGTATCTCCATTTTTAATCACCAATCTGAACTGCTGATCTTTTATGTCTCTTTCCTTGTTAACAGCCTTAATTGTGTCTACAATTTTCAATGATTTCATTACAGGCAAGACAATTTTAGGAGCCTCTCTGTCCGTATACAACTTCATCCACTTGTTGAGTGCTGTTCCGTTCTGTTTGAATACCGCCCAAAAAAGAACCACCACCATAAAAATAGTAAGTAAAACACCAAGAGGCTTTTTTTCTTCGAGATCAGCCTTATAATACTGACTTACATAATAAAAAATTACGGGAATACATGCGAAAATAAATGCGTCAGTTGAGTCATCTCCAAACAGATTTCCAGGTATCAACCATCCAGCGGCAGCTGCAACAACAGCAGGTAGGAGAGTCGTGCCAAAAATAAATCCAAGTGACTTATCACCCTGTTTAAGTGGTTTAAGTTTGTCGGCATGCTTGTAATGCTTTATCCCGAGAATGAAAATTATAACGCCTATAAACATACCAATGCCAGCAGAGAAAAATGCTCCTCCCCAACCAAATTTAGATCTCATGGCTGCCGCAACAAAAGTGCATGTAAAAGCACCAATGTTTATTCCCATATAAAAAATATTGTACCCGGAATCTTTATTTGCTTTGTATGCTTCCTCATCATATAAATTTCCAAGTATTGAAGAAATATTTGGCTTAAAAAAACCATTACCCAAGATTACCAACCCGGAGGCGATGTAAAAAACCGTTAAGTCGTGTACTGCCATTAAACAGTAACCAACTCCCATTAATAAACCTCCAATAATGATTGATTTTATGTATCCAATTTTTCTATCTGCAAGTAGCCCTCCAATAAATGGGGTTAAAAAAACCAAAGCGATGAAAGTTCCATATATACTGCTGGAATCTTTCATGTTCATTTTCCAGCCACCTTCCTTAAAATCTGCTTCAAGATATAAAGTGAAAATAGCGATCATTAAATAATACCCAAACCTTTCCCACATTTCCGCGAAAAAAAGAAAATACAAACCTGTGGGATGCTTTTTTTTCATTTGGAGATTTACCTTGAAAAATTAATTTATGATATTAAATCCGGTGTATGGAACAAGTGCCGAAGGTATCTTTATGCCTTCTTCGGTTTGATTGTTTTCCAATAAGGTTGCTACAATTCTTGGCAATGCCATAGCACTTCCGTTTAACGTATGTACCAGATGATTTTTGCCATCCTTACCTTTAAATCGACATTTCATTCGGTTACTCTGAAAACTTTCAAAATTTGATGTTGAACTCACCTCTAACCACCTGTTCTGCGCCGCACAGAAAGTTTCAAAATCATACGTTAGCGCAGAGGCAAAACTCATGTCCCCTCCACAAAGTTTAAGAATACGAAAAGGCAGTTCAAGTTTCGTCAACAACCCCTTCACATGCTCAACCATTTCATTCAATATTTCATAAGACTTTTCAGGATGCGCAATCTGTACTATTTCAACCTTATCAAATTGATGAAGGCGATTTAATCCTCGTACATGTGCTCCCCACGCTCCTGCTTCCCTTCTGAAACAAGGTGTGTAACCTGCATTCTTAACAGGAAGTTCATCTTCCTTTAAAATTACATCTCGATACAGATTAGTAATCGGAACCTCAGCAGTTGGAATTAGATACAAGTCATCGGCAGTTACATGATACATCTGTCCTTCCTTGTCCGGTAACTGACCGGTTCCAAATCCGGAGTCAGAATTTACAAGATGTGGCGGCATAATTTCTTTGTATCCCGCTTTGATTGCTTCATCTAGAAAAAAATTAATCAATGCACGCTGAAGTCTTGCGCCCTTACCTTTGTAAACAGGAAATCCTGCGCCTGCTATTTTAGCCCCCAGTTCAAAATCTATAAGATCATACTTTTTTATCAAATCCCAATGCGCCAATGCACCCTCGTTAAGTTTAGGGGTGTCTCCCCACTGAAAAACATTTTCGTTTTCTTCAGGTGTTTTACCTTTTGGAACTGAAACATGGGGAAGATTAGGAACCAGAACCAACAACTGATTTATTTCATTTTCTTTTTGAGATAGAAGATCGCTAAGTTGTTTTTCTTTGCTTTTTAATTCCGCTGTTTTCAATTTAATTTTTTCAGCCTCTTCTTTTTTACCGGAACGCATAAGCTCCCCAACCTGTTTGGCGATAGTATTGGACTCGCTTTTTATTTCGTCGGTTTCTTTTTGCGTTGCACGCCTTTCCGTATCTAAGACTATAATTTGATTAATTATTTCTTCGGCTTTGGAAAAATTTTTTACCTGAAGCCTTGTAATCACGTCTGCACTGTTTTCTCTGATGTAATTTATCTGAAGCATTTTGCGTTTTTATTGATTGGTAAAAATAAAAAATCTCCCGCCAAACGAATGAACGGGAGATTTAATCTTTTGAAAAAGATTTTACGCTTTTGCTACAGGGACAACAGAAACGTAAGAGCGATTGTCACGCTTCTTTCTGAACACTACGGTTCCATCCACTAAAGCAAAAAGAGTATGATCTTTACCCATACCAACATTTGCAGAAGGATGATGTTTTGTTCCGCGTTGACGAACAATAATGTTTCCGGCTATCGCAGGCTGCCCCCCAAAAATTTTAATACCAAGTCGTTTACTTTCTGATTCACGACCGTTCTTTACTTTACCTTCACCTTTTTTATGTGCCATTGTAAATTTTTTTTATGGTTTAAGCTGAAATTCCATCGATCATAATCTGAGAAAACAGCTGCCTGTGTCCATTCCATTTCTGGTATCCTTTACGGCGCTTTTTCTTAAATACGATTACTTTATCTCCCTTCAAATGAGAGACTACGGTGGCATTTACTTTTGCCCCGCTGATTACAGGAGATCCTACAGAAACTTTTCCATTGTTCTCCACCAGAAGAACTTGGTCAAATTCTAACTTGTCTCCCTCATTTGCCTGCAGGCGGTGAACATAAATCTTACGACCCTGTTCCACTTTGAATTGTTGCCCGGCAATTTCCACGATTGCGTACATTTTTTTGAGGTTTAAGTTTTTAATTACCCGTTATTATTACGGGGCGACAAATTTACAATATTTATGTTGAAAAAATAAAATAAATTTACTGGTTGACAACTAAATTAGTGTGTTGATTACCAGTTAATTATGTTTGCACACCCTTCTTTTTAAAATTAATCAGGTAAATAGCCCCCAAAATTACCGCCATTCCTGCGAATTGTTGCCAAACAATCGTTTCCCCTTCTTTGATGCCCCAAAGTACAGCAACAATAGGTATAAGGTATGTTACTGTTGAAGCAAAGACGGTACCTGCATTTTTTATTAAAGTATTAAACGCTATAACGGAAATGGCTGACCCAACAATTCCTAGAATTGCAATTGCACCCAAACTGTTTAATGCAAACTGCGACTCTTTTAATGTTACGGTAAAATTAGTGTTGAATACGAGATAAGCAAGAGCAAAAGGGCCTATAAAAGCGAAAGCCCAAGTAGCAGCCGTTATTGAATTTAATTCAGATAAATATGTTTTTATGATGTTAACGCTGATGGCGTAGCAAAGAGTTGCGGCAACTATCAACATGCAAAAAAATAAACTGTCTGATTGAGTGTTTCCCACCTGATTAAAGAAAACTAAAAGAATAGCGCCAAAAAAACCTACCAAAATTCCAGAAATTTGATAGGCGTTGGTTTTATATCCAAGAGCAAAAACAGCAATCAACATTGTAAAAAGAGGTGTTAAAGCGTTAAGCATACCTGCCATGCTGCTGCTGATTTGGGTTTCGGCAGAAGTAAATAAGAAAGCAGGAACTAAATTTCCAAAAAATCCCATACCTAATAGAGGAAGGAAATACTTTTTGAAATCAATTTTATAATGCCTTATCAAGAGCGGCAATAAAAAGATTGAAGCAAGTACAATTCTTAGCGCTGCAACCTCATCAGCCGCAAAAGTATGTTGACCCTCCCAGTGCATTCCCCATTTCATTAACACGAATGAAGATCCCCATATGAGAGCAAGCACAAGTAACATTAACCAATTAAGGGTCCTTTTTTTCACGGGCGCAAATGTAGTTCATAACTTTTTACAACTAACAACTCGCCTAAGCCGCGTGTCTAAGGGGCTGATTTTCAAGCATTATATTTTACATTATACAATAACTATACTATCATTTCCTTGCCCACTTAACAAAAAAAATTTCCGTAACCAATTCTCCAATCAATGTTATACACGATGAATGAAAAAGATTGTTGTAATAAGCACATTTTTGTTTGCAAGCTTTTCTAACCCGGAAAAAAATAGATACGATAAAATTTTTCCTGATGAATTCAAAAGCACCATTTCATTTTTAAATAAAAACAAAGTCTTATTTCGTTCCGTTGCCTTAAAACATCAGCAAAACCCCGAATTACTAACAGCAATTGTTTCACCTGAAGTTATGAGGTACTCTGTTATAAGCGATATTATTGAAACGACTGCTTTGGAATTACTCTATTGTGATTTTGGCACCAAAGGAGCAGATTTTTCCATTGGAAAATTTCAGATAAAACCAAGTTTTGCTGAATCAATAGAATTTGAAATTCACAAGAGCCACGAGCTTAACAAAGAATACAATAAAATCTGTTTCCCAAAAAATTTAAGTGAGAGTGAACAAAGAAAACTTCGTTTAAAACGACTTAAGAATACGCTATGGCAAATTGAATATTTATCTGCATTTGTCGCAATTTGTAATAAAAAATTCGAGGATGTAAAATTCAAATCAACAGAGGAAAAATTAATATTTTATTCAACAGCTTATAACAGTGGGTTCTATTATACACCCGAGAAAATTATTCAGAAATCAAAGTTGAAATTTTACCCATACGGAATCAAATATTCAGGCACACAGTATCCTTACAGTGATGTAGCGTTATTCTTCTACAACCTTGAAAAATAAAAGTTAATAAGACTCCTCAGTATTCACAATTTAAAAACAGAAACTATGAACTTAAAAAAAATCTTCCTCCCACTCAACGCGACATTCTACATTTGTATTTTCTCAATTGTAAGCTGTAAGGAAAAAAGTAAAATTTCTAGTAAACAGAGCGAGAGTAAAAATCAGATTGCAATAGAAAACGTTGTAAATTCTCCCTTCAAGAAGGTTAACGTTCCATTGTCAATATATACAATAGACCCATCTAAAGATGTCACTTTGGTTACGCAAAGCGGTAGCAAAATACATATTGGCTCCAACAGTATTGTTGATAAGGATGGCAACAAAGTTACAGGGTCTGTAAAAATCAAATACCGTGAGTTCAAAGACGCCGCAGAAATCATGTCTGCAGGAATACCAATGAGCTTTAAAAATGATCCTAGCGGACAAAATAAATGTTTCCAATCAGCGGGAATGTTTGAAATTTTAGGTGAAAATAATGAGGGTAAAGCTGTTTTTATAGACAAAGAAAAACCTATCAAAGTTGAACTTACTTCCAACAATACAGGCGATGGATACTCCAACTTTTATCTCAATCAAAAAACAGGAGATTGGATTTACAGCGGCGAAGAAAGAAAAACACCGAACCTCGAAAAGCTAAACCTCAATGCACAAATAAAAAAACTAAAGGTACTTACGGCTTTTAACGGAAAAGACTATTTCGCCTTGAACAGCATGGGGTTACTAGACGCATTTTTCAATGATGACTACGAAAAAATTATGCCTTACTACTCCAAAAAAAACAAAGCGCTACCCGAAAAACTATTACGCTACGGAATAAAATCTGAAAATATTTATTCAAATGACGAAGTTTCAATAGGAAGAAATGAATATCCTGCGTCAATGGTGATATGGGAAAATATAAATCACACTAAGTTTCCTTCGTGGACCAAAGACAGAAGAGCTGAAGTAACGAAAATAAGCGGTGATGTATACGAGATAACAGTATCAACAGACCGAAATAATAAAACAATATTCAGGACAAAAGTAAGAGCAGTAATGAGTATAAAGAGCATGGTAAGATTTAGCCCTGAACATTGGACCTCAAAATACCAGGAGACTATGGAAGAAATAAAAAAGCAAGAAGAAACCCTGGCTAAAATGAGTGATATGTACAGAGTGCTGGAAGTTAATTCGTTTGGAATTCATAACTGTGATAAATTTTATTCGAAACCGGAGTCATTTGCTATAAATGCGAAAATTATATTGCCTAAGTCTGAAAACAACTTTAAACCTGAAAGATTATTTTATGTTAGTGCAAAGGATAAAGTCACAATTGACTATAAATTAACTGATATTGTAAAAATGACGATTTATCCTGACAGCACAGCTAGTATTTATACTGTATTAGAAAATGATATGTTGGCAAAAATTGGTTCGGAATCATTACTAAAGCTTAACAAAGCAAATAGTGAGAACAAGGAAATCAAGATGGAATTTAAGCCACTAAGAAAAGTAAGCTCAGTTGATGATCTTAAAGAATGCATTGGACTCAAATAATAGTTTAGTCATATACAAGATAAATGGAAAAGTGGTCGCAAAAAAGGCGACCACTTTTTTGAATCATATGCTTTTCTTTAAAAAACCATCAATTTTTCAGATTGGAATTAAAGCCCAGTTGCTTAAATATTTATTAATTTGGTTGACGATAATACGATAATATCGAAATACTTTAATTCAAATAGAATGAAAATATTTTTACGTTTGACTTTTACCCTATTATGCTTTGTTTCAAAAGCCCAAATTAATTCTGTCAATTGGAACAAGAATTCATATGCTGAATACAACAGTAAATCATTTAAAAACCTGGATGCGGTAAAACAGTCTGTAAACTCCAATAATATTGACTTTGCCCTCCTAAATGCTGCCGTGTTTTACAGAACAAATGAAGAAAGAGTTAAAAACGGTCGCAAAGAGTTTATTTTCTCTTCTGCCCTGGAAAATGCCGCATTTGAACACAGCAAGGACATGGTTAACAAAAATTTCTTTTCACATAATAGTCCAATTGGTAAAAAAAAGACGATGTCAAAGCGCCTTGAATTAGTTGGAGTTACTTTAACAGCATGCGCCGAAAATATTGCTCTTAATTACTGTCAAAATTCGAGTTACTGGGAGATCGCAGATTTATTGGTAAATCAATGGATGGATTCGCCCGGCCACAGAAAAAACATTCTTAACCCAGACTACAAATACCTTGGTTGCGGTGTGTTTAATTTTAAAGATTCCTCTTTTAAAACCTACATTGGCGTGAAGGCTACTCAAAATTTTTCCGCTCGCGACGCTGAGTAGCCCAAAGAATCATGAGAAGTATCACCTTATTTGTTGAAATTAAGTTATTTATTTAATTGATAAATGATTTAATTGAATACACTAGGCACTTTAAAAGTGTTATTTTTGTTTTTATAAATATTATTATTCTTATGGAAAATATTGATAAAGAAGAAAATCAAAAAAACGAAAAAAAACCTTTATTCTTAATTTTAATCGGCGTTTTAGTTTTATCTCTCATCGGGAATGGGGTATTATTCTGGCTTTGGAGAAACAGCAAGAGTGAAGTTGAGATTCAATATGTAGACAGAATTAAAGTTGTAGAAGACGAGAATAAAGAAGTAAAGAATGACTTATTGGAACTTAGGTCTCAGTACGCGAGCTTAAAAACAAATGATGAAGCATTACAAACTGAAATTGACAAGAAAAAATTTCAAATCGATTCATTAATCAAGCAGGTACAAAAATACAAAGGCAATGCGGCAATTATTAAAAAACTAAGAGCTGAAACCGAAACTTTAAGAGCCATTATGCAAAGCTACGTTAGAACTATCGATTCACTCAACACGCTAAACATAACCTTAGTGGCTGAAAAAAAGGCAATTCAAGGTAGTTTAGATAAAGAAAAAGAAAAATCAGGCTCACTTGAAAAAGAAATTTCAAATAAACAGGAAATAATAAACAAAGCACAAGCACTAATAGCCTCCGGAATTAGTGCCAAAGGAGTTTATTTTAAAAGAGGCGGTAAGAAAGAGGTTGAAACAGGTAAAGCAAAAAGATGCGAGAAAATAAAAGTTTCTTTTACGCTTGGAGAGAACCGCGTTGCTCGCTCCGGAGCAAAAGACATATTCATAAGAATAATCACGCCAGACGGAAAGGAAATGGCAAAAAGTTACGATGAATCATATAGGTTTAACTTTAATAAAACAAAAGGTTATTTTGCCGGCAAGGAAACTATTAACTATGCCAATATGGAAATAAGCGCTCAAACTTACTGCGAAGGAAGCTCCCCTTTTGTTCCTGGTAAATACATAATTGAAATTGCGGCCGACGGAGTAACAATTGGACAAAGCGCAATTACTTTGGAATAAAGAACCCAGCAAAAAAAGCCCCACAGTGAATCTTAAGTTTCGTTTAACTGTAATGAGTTTCATGCAATTTTTTGTATGGGGCGCCTGGTTAATTACCATTGGCACCTATTGTTTTAATGCAAAAGGTTGGAATGGTGCTCAATTTGGAGCAATATTTTCAACGCTGGCACTTTCGTCTTTATTCATGCCTGCAATAACAGGTATGATCGCTGACAAATGGCTTAATGCTGAAATACTCTACGGAATACTGCATATATGTTACGGCATTATTCTATTTTTTATTCCGGCTGTAAACGACCCGGGGACCTTGTATTATGTGATTTTTGCAGCGATGATTTTTTACATGCCAACTATCGCATTATCAAATTCTATTTCATACTCAGTCTTAAAAAATAATGAATTTGATGTAGTAAAAGTTTTTCCTCCAATTAGAGTATGGGGAACAGTAGGTTTTATTGTTGCGATGTGGACCACTAACCTGACAGGAAGTAAAGCAAATGCCAACCAATTTATAATTGCAGGAACCGGAGCGATATTACTTGGAATTTATTCTTTTACTCTGCCTGCTTGCAGACCACAAAAATCTATTGCAAAAGGCGCTTCAATAATCGAGTACTTTGGTTTAAATTCTTTTAAATTATTTAAAAATTACAAAATGGCATTGTTCTTTATTTTCTCAATGTTCTTAGGTGCCGCATTACAACTCACTAATATGTATGGTGACTCTTATCTTGATGACTTTAAATTGATTCCGAAATTTGCTGACTCTTTTGTGGTAAAATACTCTACAATAATAATGTCGATATCACAAATTTCTGAAACTGTTTTTATCCTTACAATTCCATTTTTTCTGAAGCGTTTTGGTATTAAAAAAGTTATGCTTTTTTCTATGATTGCCTGGGTTTTAAGATTCGGGCTGTTTGCATACGGGAATCCCGGTGAAGGATTATGGATGATAGTTCTATCATGTGTTATCTACGGAATGGCATTCGATTTCTTTAATATTTCAGGCTCCTTATTCGTGGAAACAAACACAGATTCAACTATTCGTTCAAGTGCTCAGGGTCTTTTTATGATGATGACAAATGGTGTAGGGGCTTACATGGGTAGTAAGATCAGTGGTATAATAATCGACAAATTCTTCCTCATCAATAATGTTGCTAAAAACTGGTCGGGAATATGGTTCGCATTTGCTATTTACTCATTAATAATTGCCATTCTTTTTGCTCTTCTATTTAAACACAAACATCATCCCGACGAAATAAAAAACATTGGGCATTAATTTATCTTATGCCTAACCCTGAACTCATACAATACCTAGAACAATTTGTTTCTGAGAGAAGATTGGAAAAATTTAAAAAAGTTCTTGATTTGCGAACGAATCATATGCAAATTGTGTTGGAGAACGTCTATCAAGCTCATAACGCAAGTGCTGTTCTGCGGAGTGCCGACTGCTTTGGAGTTCAATATGTTCATGCAATTGAAAGCAAACATACTTATAAAGTAAGTGAAGATGTAGCAATGGGCTCAAGCAACTGGATTACCCTAAAAAGATATAGCGGTGAGCAGAATAATACATTAAACTGCCTTCAAAAACTAAAATCCGAAGGCTTTAGAATAATTGCAACAACACCCCATAAAAACGATTGTAACATTGATCAATTAAATATTAATAAAAAATTTGCTTTGGTGTTTGGAACCGAACAAGAGGGGATTTCTGAAGATGTGTTTTCTTATGCAGATGAATTTGTAAAAATACCAATGTACGGATTTACAGAAAGTTTTAATATTTCTGTTAGTGCGGCGCTCTGCATGTATGAATTGACCAGTAGAATTCGAAGCGCAAATGAAATTAATTGGCAACTCTCACCCTCTGAAAAAGAAGAAACCTACTTGAACTGGCTAAGAAATAGTGTTAAGAATTCTGACTTGATTGAAAAACGATTTCTGGCAGAAAAAGGAAGCTGACCCGAAAAATAAAAGCAGAGAATTATAATCGTTTATAATTTAAACGAATTGAGTTTCCTATCACCATAATATCGCTGAAAGCCATAAATGCTGCACCCCACATAGGATTTAAATAACCGGAAGCCGCAAGCGGAATTGCGATTAAATTGTAGCAAAATGCCCAAAACAAATTTTGTTTAATTGTAATGAGTGTGTTTTTCGCAAGCTTCCTTGCAAGTGTTAATTTACTAATGTCATTAGTTAGTATAACAACATTTGAACTTTGTAACGCAATATCCGATGATCCGGAAAAAGAAAGACCTACGTGAGCGGCGGTAAGTGAAGGTGCATCATTTATTCCATCACCAACCATTACAGATATACCTTTCATTTTTTCCTTCTCAATTATCTCTAACTTTTCATGTGGCAATTGGTTAGAATAAATAGTAGTAATTTCCAAGGATTCGGCAAGTTTTTGGCATGATTTATCTGCGTCTCCGCTGATGATAGCTGTTTTCACACGGTCGTGATTAAGCTGCTGAATAACACTTTTTGTTCCGGGTTTTATTTCTTCCTCTAAAAAAACAGAAGCGGTTATAACTCCATCAATTAATAAATAAAACCTTGCACCATTTGCTAAGGATTTATTTTCTAGAATCCTTTCAGAACCTAAAACAATTTTCTTTCCTTCTATAGTCCCGTAAAGTCCTTTACCTTTAATTTCCTCGAAATTTTCAACTGTAAACTGAGGAAAATCTTTCAACTCTTCAGAAACAGATTTTGCTATTGGATGAACTGATTTTAATTCAATAGAAAGAATTATTGATTTTATTTCAGCCTCCTTATATTCGGATGTATGAATTTCGATTCTAGCAATAGACATTTTTCCTGTTGTTAGTGTTCCTGTTTTGTCAAACATAAATGTTTTAGCTTCTGCCAAAGCCTGCAGAGTGTCACCTCCGCGTATAATAATTCCGTTTCTGGCACTTCTTCCTACGCCTACCATTACGGCCGTTGGTGTTGCAAGTCCCATTGCACAAGGACAAGAAATTACTAACACAGCAATTGCATTCATCATAGAATGAAAATTATCCATTGCGAATCCGAATCTTGCAACAAAAAATGTTACAAGCGATATCATAATTACTAAAGGCACAAAAATCGCACTTACTTTATCTCCTAATTTTTGAATTGATGGTTTATTAAACGAAGCCTTTTTTACCAAATCAATCAATTTGGTAAGGTAAGCATCTTGTCCTGTTTTCTCTACACGCATCTTAATAACACCATCCGTTAGTATACTCCCTCCAATTACTTTTGTTTCAGCTTCAACAAATATGGGTTCATGTTCCCCTGTAAACATACTTTGATCTATGTAACCTTTACCATTAATTAAAACCCCATCTGCAGGAACTCTTTCTCCTGCTACTATTTCCAAAATATCTCCGAGCTTTATATTACCAATATCCGTTTCCAGTGTCTTTTCCTTTTCACCTATTTTTAATATAACCCTTGCTTTTAATGGTTTAATTTTTGAATACTCTTCTATTGAAGAAGCCGCTCTTTTAACTGCTTTTTTTTCAATATAATTCCCTATCAATACAAGAGTAATAATACTCGCGGTTGTTTCGTAAAAAAGATATTGATGCGCCCTTGCTTCCGAAAAAAAAGTGCCTATTAAGCTGTAAATGAATGCGGCTGAAAACCCTGTAAAAATCAAAACATCCATATTTGGATATAATACTTTAATAGAATTAAAAGTGCTTTTTCCAAACTGTATAACACCAATCATGAACACAGGCACGCAAAGAGCGAGTTGAACAAGCGGAAACTGCAACCAGGTAAAATACGGAAACATGTGTAAGAGCAAAGGGATGGTAAATGTTGCCGACAATAAAAGCCTTTTTTCAGTAGAGAAAAAAGATGAATTTGAATTTTCACCATCCAAAACTTTATATCCTAAGCCTTCAATACCAGACTTTACCTCTTCGTAAGAAACCTCTTTAACAGGAGTAAACCATGCTTCTCCGGTAGCGAAATTTACCTGCGCATCGCTTAAACCTTTTTTTTTAAGTAAATTACTGATGCTGTTTGCACAGTTTGCACAATCCATCCCCCCAATATGAACTACTATTTGATCTACTTGCATAATTCAAAAATAATCAATGCCGTACAATTTGTCGCGGATATTATAATG
Source organism: Bacteroidota bacterium (assembly GCA_046302135.1). Classification (GTDB taxonomy): domain Bacteria; phylum Bacteroidota; class Bacteroidia; order B-17B0; family Aurantibacillaceae; genus AM-1111. The sequence continues at coordinate 24,578 of JBKCIQ010000106.1, forward strand.
ACACATCTCATCTATTTAAACCAATTAAATACAATAAAACTCGATATCCATGCAAGGGCACCCATGTATAAAAACTGAAATATTGGCCATTTCCAAGATTTTGTTTCTCTCTTAACAACAGCCATAGTACTCATGCATTGCATTGCAAATAAATAAAAAACCAATAGACTGAGGCAAGTTGCATAACTATAAACTTTTTCTCCTGTGATCGGATTTTTTTGTGATGCAATTTTTTCGCGTAGTGCAATTTCATCTTCTGAACTGCTGTATATTGTTGCCATAGTGCCAACAAAAACCTCTCTTGCCGCAAATGAAGTAATAAGGGAAATACCAATTTTCCAATCGAAACCTAATGGCTTTATCGCAGGCTCAATAAATCTCCCCATATAACCTGCGTATGAATTTTCCAGAAGCTTAGAATTTAACTCAGAATTTTGACCAAGTAATTTATCTTCTTCCGCCTTACTGATTTTATTGTTTAGAATAGTGATGGTGTTTTTTTGAATTTGTAATTCACACTTTCTAAATTCTGTACCGGGCCCGAAAGATTTTAAAACCCAAAGTAAAATGCTGATTACTAAAATAACTTTACCTGCGTCAAAAAGAAAAACTTTGATCTTTTCAAACATGGTGATAAAAACCGTTCTCCATTGCGGGATTCTGTAAACGGGTAGTTCCATTATAAAATGACTTTTTTCTTTGGTTTTAATTATAAATTTAAGTGCAAACGAGACCAAGATTGCAGAAATAAATCCCGAAAGATATAGTCCTAGTAACCACAAACCTCTTTCATTTAAAAAACCAAACTTTGAATTTTCTGGAACCATCAATGAAATTAAAAGAGTAAAAACTGGTAATCTTGCAGAACAACTAACGAGCGGCGTTACCATAATGGTTACCAATCTTTCCCGCCAATTAGGAATGGTTCTTGCGCCCATAACTGAAGGCACAGCGCAAGCAATTCCACTAATCAAAGGAATCACAGATCTCCCATTAAGCCCAATACTTCTCATTAATCGATCCATAATAACAGTTACCCTTGCCATGTATCCACTATCCTCTAGTATTGCTAAAAAACCAAAAAGCAGTGCAATCTGAGGTACAAATATTACGATTCCGCTTAAACCGGAAATGATTCCATCAGTTAGCAGACTACTTATTTTTCCTTGAGGAAGAATGTCATTCAATTGATTTGATAAGGTGAGAAACAACGACTCAATTAAATTCATTGGTAACTCTGCAATGTAAAATACAGACTGAAAAATCAAAAAAAGTACAAATAGAAATATTAAAGGACCGGCAAAACGATGTAATAAAATTTCATCTAACCGATTTACAAAACTTTTTTTTCTTTTTATTTGTCTTATAATCACTGCCTCTTCCCAAATATTACTGATTTTTTGGAATCTCATCATGTTATCCTGGTACTCGAACCTTTGCAATTCTTCGGCTATGGCTTCACCTTTTCTAAAACTCTCCGACAAAGAGAAATTAATAAGTTGATTATACACAGATGTAGTTTCAGACTTAAATTCTGCCGGTGTTATGGAAATTAATTTTTCATATTTCGATTCCTTGATAAACTGAGTGTTTGTAGCAGATAGTATTTTTTGCTCAAGCGTCTTTATGCCTTTTTTATCTCTGCTATTTATCGCGGCTACCGGAGCCCCAAGCAAGCGCTCCATTTTTTCAATATTTATTTCATACCCCAAGTCTTCGGCGATATCTATCATATTGAGTGCTATTACAACAGGCCTGTCCAAATCAATTATCTGTGAGGCAAGTAATAAATTCCTCTTAAGGTTTGAAGCGTCTAATACAATTAAAATAATATCAGGAAAATCAATACCATTAGTATTGGTTAACACATCGAATGTCACCTGTTCATCCATAGATTTTGGATAAAGGCTATAAGTTCCAGGCAAATCCGTTATGTCAAATTCATACGATGCCTCACTTGACTGACATTTAATTGTTCTCTTGCCTGTCTTTTTATCGACAGTAACTCCCGGAAAGTTTCCAGTCTTCTGACGCAGTCCGGTCAGAACATTGAAAAGCGTGGACTTCCCACAGTTGGGATTTCCGCAGATAGCAAGTCGGTTTACCTTATTTTTGCTTATGTTATACAATTATAGAATCAATTAATTAAAACAGTTTGTGCCTCAACTATCCGCATACTTATTTTGGAATCATCAATTTTGTAAATCAACGGGCAACCGAAGGGAGCGACCTGAACAAAAGTGATTTTTTGCCCGGGAATGCACCCCATTTCTGTGAGTTTTAATGCCAAACTCTCATCGGAAAAATCACAAATCACGGCACTTTCTCCAAGCTTTAATTCGGTTAATATCCTCATTTGCTATAAAATTATAAAATTGCAATTTAAATAAGTACCTAAAAAGCGGTATTAAAATCATCAAATATTTAATCTTTAGCTGACTTTAAATTGCAAAATTGACTTTGGTTATAGCTTATTTATTGCTAAATTCGAAAGATGTATAATATAATTTTTTAAAAACCATTTTTGTTATGCAAAAAAATATTTCATTAAAAGCATTTGTTTTTATTTTTCTTTTTTCATTTCGTTTTTTTTCACAAACCACAAGCCCCGATAGTTTCACAATAACAGGAAATTCTAGCCCTGAAAAAGAAAATTTCTTTAAACAGTCAATTTCAAAATCGAACTTGGAAACCTACAGATTGAAAGAAAAACAAGTTGTACTTGAATTCAAGAATGGTTTTAAATGTGTTTTGTTTTCAGCAAAAGAACTTTTTCTTAAAGGCATGAAAATAGACATCAACACCTATCAGGAAAATTTTGACTCAAAATTTGCTTTACCGGTATTTGAAATTAACAAAGATGGATGGATTACTGCAGGGTTTTCTTCAAAGTCAAAAGACAATTCAAAATGATAATTTTAAATGCTAAACAAAACAGGAATTTAACCCAAACTAACTCCATAGTGTAATTTTAGTGTTCGGAAAAAATTTAATACCACGAAACAAAAAGAGAAATTTTCATCCTATGGTAGGTGCAATTTTTTTACAATCTAAGGTTCAAAATATTCAAAATATTAATGTTCAAGTTTTACATGCAATTATGGTCTTTTCAATATTTTACATAATACAATCAATTAATTAATTAGTAAAAAAATTCAATTATCCTTTTCAAAAAAAGCTAAGTGCAAATCACAAAAACAAGCAGAAACAGAATTATTACTATAACTTGTATCATTGGTTTCGTTTGGATGATATTTGTTTTGCCCGGAATGTTTTCTCCTGAGATAAAAAAAATGGGAGCATTCATGCCAATGATCTACGGAATCATTTTGTGTTTAAACTTCATTTCATTGATTGGCATCTGGCACATGAAAAAATGGGGTGTGGAGTTTTTTATTTTTACCTTTTTTTTAAAAACCTCATTTTTTATTTCCACACATCAGGCTGGTCCATCTTTTTTTTCCGGTGTTGCTTTCTCGATTGTTTTTATAATTATATTTTTAATCCATTACGGAAAAATGGATAGAAACCTTTAATAATATTCTTAAACCCACTTATGATAAAAAAAGAATTCTTCGATACACATGCCCATATTTACGTTAGAGAATTTTCCAACGAATTCCCTGAAATTATTTCTAGGGCACAAAAGGCCGGCGTTAAAAAAATTGTTCTCCCTAATATAGACTTAGATTCCATTGAGGACATGCTTTCGCTTAGTAGTTTTTATCCTAATATTTGTTATCCTTCACTAGGATTGCATCCATCATCTGTTAAGGAAAATTACAAAGAGGTACTTGAAAAAATATCAGAATATTTTTCAGGAAGAGACATTATCGCGATCGGAGAAACCGGAATTGATTTATATTGGGACAAAACATTTGAGCAGGAGCAGGTTGAGGCATTTAAAATACAGTTAGCGTGGGCTAAAGAAAAAAATCTTCCAATAATCATACATTGCAGAAAATCGTTTGAGCTTGTTTTTAAAATAGTACAGGGCTTCGAAGGTGTTAGAGGGGTATTTCACTGTTTTTCCGGTTCAATGGAAGAAGCGAATAAAATTATTTCACTTGGTACATTTAAAATGGGTATAGGTGGAGTGATAACATATAAAAATTCAGGACTTCCCGATGTGGTAGAAAAAATAGGAATAGAACATTTTGTTCTCGAAACCGATGCACCCTATCTCCCACCTGAACCATATAGGGGTAAAAGAAATGAGTCCTCTTACATTGTTAAGGTTGCAGAAAAAATGGCAGAAGTAAAAAAGTGTTCGGTTGAAGAGATTGCCTACGAAACCCGTAAAAATGCGGAAGAAATTTTTAGTGAAAACTGATAGTAAGTTTTAAACTACATCGACCTCTAAAGATTTATTTTTAATTACTCGGAAAAAAATTTAATGAAAAGAAAAAAAAACAAAGCTCCAAAAAAAAACTACCTATTTGAAGAAGTGTTTCTCTATCTAAAAAAAAACGCGGGACGATCATATAACTACAAACAAATTGCGGCAGCCCTAAGTGTAGAACAATCCGATAAGTTTAGACTAATTGAAATACTAGATGCGCTAAGCAATGAAAAACAAATTGTTGAAACTGAACGAGGAAAATATCAAGTTATTGGAAGCAGGAGAGTTCTTACAGGTGTAATTGATTTTACCTCAGCAGGTGATGCGTATGTAAATTTTTCTGATGAGGAGCCTGATGTTTTTGTTGCAGGAACAAGAACTAAAAATGCTTTACAAGGTGACACCGTAAAAATTTCGCTTAAGGAAGGAAGAGGTAAAAGAAGTGAGGCAGAGGTAACAGAGGTCGTTATAAGAAATAAAACTGAGTTTGTTGGCATTCTTCAATCAACACCAAGGCATCATTTCGTAATTCCGGTTAATAATAAAATACATATTGACTTTTTTATTTTACCTGACAAAACATTGAAGGCTAAGAATGGCGAAAAAGTTTTAGTTAGAATGATTGATTGGTCTGAGGGAGATAAAAATCCGAGTGCCGAAATAATTAAAGTTTTTGGGAACCCTGGTGATCATCAAACCGAAATTCACGCCATCATGGCCGAATATGGTTTGCAATCAGAATTTCCTGCTGAAGTTGAAGATGCCGCACAATCATTGTCCGTTGAAATTACTGAGGATGAAATTTCAAAAAGAAGAGACTTCAGAGAGGTGCTTACATTTACAATCGACCCTCATGACGCTAAAGATTTTGATGATGCATTGTCATTTAAAAGATTAAATAATGGAAGCTATGAAATTGGAGTTCACATTGCGGATGTTTCCCACTATCTTCACCCAGGGACTACCTTGGAAGAAGAAGCTATTAAACGTGCAACGTCAGTATATCTGGTTGACAGAACAGTTCCTATGTTGCCGGAAGTTCTTAGCAACTTTGCGTGTTCGCTGAGACCGAAAGAGCAAAAACTTACTTTTTCCGCAGTTTTTGAAATGAATGATAAGGGCGAAATTCTGAATGAGTGGTTTGGTCGAACGGTAATTTATTCTGACAGAAGATTCACCTATGAAGAGGTGCAGAACACTATTGAAACAAAAGTGGGTGAGTATTCAGATGAAATTCTTTTGCTTGACAGCCTAGCCAAGAAAATGCGCGCAGAAAGGGCCGCTAAAGGAAGTGTTTTTTTTGATAAGGAAGAAGTAAAATTTCATCTGGATGAAACAGGATCGCCCACTGGGGTTTATTTTAAAAAACAGCTTGACGCTCATAAACTAATTGAAGATTTTATGCTACTGGCCAACCGTAAAGTTGCAGAACTTCTAGGTAAGCCTTCCAAAGAAATCGAGTATAAGAAAAATGCAATGGTTTATCGTGTACATGATACCCCAAATGCAGATAAAATGAATGCTCTTAGTGAGCTGGTAGGTAAATTCGGGTACAAAATGAATCTTAAAACAAAGAGAAGCGTTACAGAGTCATTGAATTCACTTTTGAAAAATGTTTCCGGTAAAAAAGAGGCGGGAATGATTGAATTGCTTGCGGTAAGGTCTATGCCTAAAGCTATTTATACTACAAAAAACATTGGTCATTACGGATTGGGATTCGAATACTACACCCATTTTACTTCTCCAATAAGGAGATATCCTGATGTGCTTGCGCACCGATTGCTTGCCGCGTATCTAGAAGATAAAAACTACAGCAATGAGAAAGAACTTGAAGAACTGTGTAAACAGTCTTCAGAAATGGAAAAACTTGCCGCTGAAGCAGAGCGAGAGTCTGTAAAGTTTAAACAGGTTGAGTACATGGAACAATTTGTAGGACAAAAATTCAAGGGTATGATTAGCGGGGTTACAGACTGGGGAATTTATGTGGAAATTCAAGAAAATAAATGTGAAGGAATGGTTAGCGTACGTGATATGAAAGATGATTATTACAGGCTTGAAGAAGAGAATTTCAGATTTGTTGGACAGAGAAGCGGAAAAATTTATGCTTTGGGTGATTTCGTTTGGATTGAAGTAAGAAAAGCAGATATTTTAAAAAGGCGCCTCGATTTTGTTTTCGTGAAGAAGCAAGAAGATTCAATAAATAAGATTATAAAGTCACATTCTAATTCAGATGATTTTTCTGATTGGCCAATAGAAAAATCTGTTCATCAAAGAGAAGGGGGGTTCCCAGAAACAAATTCAACCAAGCTTTCTGGAAGTAAAATCAGGAGAAGAAAGTAGTGGGAATTTATTTACTGTTACTCTACTTTGAGATTTTTAATTTCATCCCCTGATAAAGCTTACTACGCTCATTAATTCCATTTGCCTTTTTTAATTGGTCAATGGTAACACCATTTATTTTGGCAATCTTATAGAGATTGTCGCCTTTCTTGACTTTGTAGATAGTAGTTGATCTAGTGTTGGATTTGACTGAATTATTTTCCTTGACCTTGACTTTATTTTCTACAATGTTCTTTTCTGTCGCGGAAGAATTTTCGTTCGGATCATTACTTTCAGGGTTGACAACATTATTTCCTTTATCTTTTACGTAGATAACTAGTTTTGTACCAGGCCTTATACCCCTTCTTGGGTTTATGTAGTTCCAGGATTTTAAGGACCCAACGGTGACACCATATTTACGGGCAATGGTGCTGAGCTTGTCGTATTTAGAAACTACGTGGTAGATTGGTACTTCCTTAGGGGAATTGTTTTCATAAACAATTTTTTTTCTTTCCTCATTAGTTTTAATCATAGCGTATATTTCTTCCTCGTTAGCTATGAATTTACCAATCTTACTTTTAGGCAAGGTTAAAGAATAGCCTCCTGCAGGGACTAAATTCTTTCTATACATTGGGTTATAATAGGCAATCTCCTCAGCTGTTACATCAAGCACCTCTGCAATCTGGCCGAAGGTTAGCGGTTGGCGAAGGATAACTGAATCAACTTCGAAGTACATTTTCTTTGGTGTAGCGGAATACAAATTATGCTCGGCTGTATAAGTCATTACATAGTTAGCCGCTATAAAAGCAGGAACATAAGCCTGAGTTTCTCTAGGAAGGAAGGGCCTAATCTCCCAATATGTTTTTTTTCCTCCACTTCTTCTGATGGCTTTACTTACGGTTCCGGGACCTGCGTTGTAAGCAGCCAATACCATTTGCCAATCTCCGAACATTTTGTATAAATCTCTAAGACATTCTGCTGCTGCAACTGTTCCTTTATAAGGATCGCAACGCTCGTCTATATAGGAGTTAATGGTGAGATTGTACATTTTTCCGGTAGCGTACATAAATTGCCATAAACCCATAGCTCCTGCTGGAGATTTAGCGGTTGGATTCAAAGCGCTTTCAATTACGGCTAAATGTTTAAGTTCTAGTGGCAAATTATACTTATCCAGCACTTCTTCAAAAATTGGATAATAAAGCTGTGAAATACCCATCATCCTTTGAACAGACTCACGCTTTCTTTTTGTATATAATTCTATATAAGGCCTAACCTCAGCGTTATATTGAAAATCAAAGGGAGAGGCAGCATCCATTTTTGCACAGCGGGTAGCATAAGTGTTATCATCAAAAGTTGGAATGGAGTCAGGCGCATAATGAAATTTATTTGCTTTAGGGTACGCTGGTTTAGACAATGCAAACTCCAACATTTTTTTATTTGAAAGGCTGTCCAACATAGCTGCAATTGGATCATCAGAAACAAGACTTTGCCCAGAAGCAAAGAAAGAAAAAAGAAAGGTAATAATCCCTGCCACAAGCAATCTAACTAATCTCACAGTTTTCATAGGCGTAGTTTAGTGGTAAAACGAAAAAAAACAAGGAGGATACAATAATAAACCCTCATCATTTATTACAATAATATGTAAAATAAATTGCTTTTCAAAAATAGGGAGTTCTTGTTTTTAACTTTTGAATGTGGAAACCATTCTGGCTTTCAGAAGAAAAAATTCCTTTTTACCAGAAAAAATACGAATTGAAATTAACAATTTTAATATTTATTGTGAAATCTCACCCTCTAGGAATGAGGAGAACCTCAATAATTCGGCCTCTTTAAAGTGGCTTGTGCTTATCTGAATGCCAAATGGCAAATTACTTTTTGTTTTTCCTGCGGGAATTGAAATTGCAGGAACACCCGTAATGTTTGCAAGAACGGTGAAAATATCTTCTAAATACATTTTTATTGGATCCTGTGTGTTTTTTCCAAACTCAAATGCAGAACCGGGTGTACTTGGCATAAGAACCATGTCGTGTTGGGAGAAAACTTCCTGTAACTTGTTCGACAACAATCTCCTTACTTTTTGAGCTTTGCTGTAATAAGCGTCATAATAACCTGCACTTAAAACGAAAGTTCCAAGCATTATTCTTCGCTTTACCTCGTCTCCGAAACCTTCGCTTCGAGACTTTTTGTATGTGCTTTCTAAATCTAATGAGCCCGAGCTTCTGAAACCGTAATGTATGCCTGAGAACCTTGATAAATTAGAAGATGCTTCTGCGGTCGTCAGTACATAATAAGTTGGAACAAGATAATCTAAAAACGGAAAGTCAACCGGTTCTGTTTGATATCCCTTTTCATTCAGGGTTTTTATGGTATTTTCTAGGAAAGATTTGATTTCGGGATCTAAACCCTCCGCTTCAATACATTGTCTGATGTATGCTATTTTTGGTTTATCAGTTGAGTACCCTGATTTCAACTGATGCGTTAATGATTCTACTGGAAGAGATGAGCTTGTTGCATCATTTTCGTCAGGACCTGCAATAACTTCTGTAATTATTGCTGTATCTTCAACGTTTAGCGAGATTGGGCCTATCTGATCAAAGGATGATGCGTAAGCTATTAATCCCCATCGCGAAACTCTGCCATAGGTAGGTTTTAAACCAACGACTCCGCAAAATGATGCCGGTTGGCGTATAGAGCCGCCAGTATCAGAACCAAGTGCAACATGGCAAAGTCCTGCCGCTACTGCCGCAGCAGCACCTCCTGAGGATCCACCAGGAACGTAAGAATTGTTATAAGGATTTAACACGTTGCCAAAAGCAGAATTTTCATTAGAAGAACCCATTGCAAATTCATCACAGTTAGTACGCCCGATTATAATGGCATCTTCTGCTAATAACCGCTCTACCACCGTTGAACTGTATAACGAAGAAAATTCTCCAAGCATTTTTGAAGAAGCAGAAACTCGGTGACCTTTATAACAAATATTGTCTTTTATTGCGACCACTACACCAGCAAGCCTTCCTGCATTACCAGATTTTATCTTACGGTCAACTTCTGCCGCTTTTTCCTGCGCTGAATCAGAAAAAACCTCTAGGAAAGCATTCAAATGCTTATTTTCCTCAATTTTTAAAATTAACTCTCTAGTTATTTGAGACGAAGAGGCAAGACCGTTATTAAGGTCATTCAACAGATGCGGTATACCCTTAAATTGGTACACTAAAAATCAATGATTATGAAACTAATTTTTATTCTCTTCTGCAGCACCGCTATCAACACCTTTGGAAGCATCTTTAAATTCCTTCATTCCGCGCCCTAGTCCGCGCATAAGCTCAGGGATTTTTTTACCTCCGAAAAAAAGTAGTACTACTACTAGAACTAAAATAATTTCTGTCCAGCCAAATCTCATAGATTTTGTTTTGAATTACAAATATACAGTAAAAAATTGATTTTTTAAATTGTAAGCTGATTACAGAAAAAATATCAACTTTGCGGTAATAGAAGTTTTTGTGTCTTTTCCCCGAAAAAATAACCTATTAAGGTCTTTTTTGTTATTCGCTATTGGCTTTCTATTCGTCAATAATGTTGCTTTTTCTCAAGCCGATTCGGTTAAAATAGGTTGTTATATTTCTTCCCTTTATGACTTTAATTTGTCGGGAAATACCTTTAAGTCCGACTTTTATCTTTGGTGTATCTACAAAAACGGGGCTCCTTTTAATTTCGAAAAAGAGCTGGAGATTATGAATACCAACGACGTGTCGCTTGAAGGAACCAGCGTTGATACAGTAGGTAAATCACTTTGGTTTTACACTAAGGTTAAATCAGAAATAAGAAAGGTATGGAGAACGGTTGATTACCCCTTCGATCGTCAAAATTTGGTAATATCAATCGAGTCATCTGAATACGATAGCACAAGCTTAAAATTTATATGTGACAATAAAAACTCGAAAACAAATACTTCAGCCATAGTTAAGCTAAATGAATGGGAACTGCTAGGTTCAAAATTTTATACCACGAACACAAAATATGATACCAATTTTGGCAATCCCGAATCCAATGATGCATCTTACAACTCTTGCTTTAATATTGAAATAGGACTTGCGAGAAAAAATTCATGGCTTATATTATTTAAGCTTATTACAGGTTTACTAGTCGCTTTCACCATTTCTTGTTGTGTGTTTTTTATTAAGCCTAGCAACGTAGATCCAAGATTTGGTTTGGCAGTAGGAGGTTTATTTGCAGCCATTGGAAATAAATATATTGTTGAAGGAATTGTGCCATCCACCAATTCTGTAACGATGATGGATAGCATTCATAACCTGACTTTTATCTACCTCTTTATAATAATAATAGTTTCAGTTTACTCTCTTTATCTCTACGAAAAAGAAACCCCTAAAGCTAGGAACCAATCAAAAAATGTCGACAGATACTCTTTAATTGCTATTTTCTTATCTTATTTTTTGATCTTGATTTACATTCTCTACAGCCATCTTGGGTAAACGATTTGATTGCACCCAAATTACCACCAGTTTTTTCTTCTGAAATAAATCGTCATAGAAATCATTATTGTCGCCATTAAAGATATGGTTAACCAAAAACCTGTTTCAGAATTCAGCCATGGCATATATTTAAAATTCATTCCGTAAATGCTTGCAATAAAAGAAACAGGAATGAAAATCGCCGAAATCATTGTAAGCGCACGCATAACTTCACTGAGTCTGTTGCTGCTTGTTGAAAGATACATTTCCATAATTCCCTCCAAAGATTCCCGAAATTGTTCAACTGTGTCGTTAGCCTTGCTAATGTGGTCATGAACATCTCTGATATAAATGGTATTTGTTTGAATCAAAAGGTCAGAGTCGGTTCTGATCATGTTAAGTAACATTTCTCTAGCGGGCCAAAGCATTTTCCTTAATTGCATGTTCTCCTTTTTTAATTCGTGTGCCTGTATTAGCAATTTTTTTGAGGGATTAATCATCACTTCTTCGTCTAGAATTTCAATTTTCTCTCCGAACTTTTCTAACACTACAAAATAATGATCTACAACAGCATCAATCAACGCGTATGATAAATAATCAGGGCCCATTTTTCGCACACGTCCTTTTCCCTGCCTCAACCTTAACCGCACCATATCAAAAGCATCTCCACCATGCGGCTCCTGAAAAGATAATACGGTGTCTTCAAATAAAAGAATAGACAAATGCTCCCACCTAATTTGTCCGTTTTCCCAATAGAGCATTTTTATTATTGAAACCGCATAGCGTGAGTATTCTTCGAATTTTGGCCTTGAATCAATATGCGTAATATCTTCCTGCGTTAATGGATGAATGCCAAACCATTCGCCGAATTCTGCAATAATATCTTGATCGTGTACTCCGTCAACGTTAATCCATCTTTGCATCCCTTTTTTTATTGATGCTTTACATGAATTAACATCCGTAAACTGCTTCTCTTCAAATTCTTCTGCTGTATATTGAATCATAGTGATTTTTACTTCATGATTCGAAATATTAGGATGCAAAAAAAGCTCCCCGGGAGCCGCACCAACGTTATGTCTTTGTTTTTTCCTTTTCTTTTTTGTTTCGGAATTTGCCATGTTCTATTCCCCTTTTATCACCACAACTATTTCCCCCTTTATTGTTTTATTACTAAAATATTTGTAAACATCACTTACCTTACCCCTAAAGTTTTCTTCGTGCAATTTAGATAATTCTCTTGAAATACTTACCAACCTGTTCTCTCCAAAATGTTCTATTATTTCTTCCAATAATTTGAGTAACCTGAACGGGGACTCATAAAGCACCATTGTTTTCTTTTCCAAACTCAACTCCTTCAATTTACTTTGCCTTCCCTTTTTTTGCGGTAAAAACCCAAAAAATGAAAATTCATTGCAAGGAAATCCACTATTTATCAGAGCTGGTATCAACGCTGTTGGACCCGGCAAACACTCAACATCAACACCTATATTAATACATTCTCGCACAATGAGGAACCCAGGGTCTGAAATACCCGGAGTGCCTGCATCCGATACCAATGCCACGGTTTTTCCTAAAGCAATTTCTGCAGCTAAAGTACTTACGACCTTATGTTCGTTATGAGCGTGAAAGGGTTGGAGATTTTTTTTTAAGTCAAAATGTTTAAGGAGGTTGCCTGTAGTCCTTGTATCCTCTGCTAAAATTAAATCACACTCTTTAAGTATTCTGATTGCCCTAAGCGTGATGTCCTCAAGGTTTCCGATGGGTGTTGGAACTATATAAAGTTTTGATTTCAAAATTTCATCCTTTTACCCTATTCATTGACATACTCTTTAGCATCCAATCGGGAAGCGCATTCTCAGGATTTCTTTTTCTTAAATCTAAATACCAGTTGATTTTTTTGAGAATTGGAACTTTAAATGTCTCAACAAACTCTATGAGTGTACCATCCGGATCTTCAACGTAGCTGAAATGCCCTGCCGCTTCTCCCATTTCGAATTTGTTCCCACTGTCTACTGTAAAGGGACTACCGAAGTTTGCACACTTCTCCTTGAGGGCGGGCATGTTTTTCACATCAAAACACAAATGTATATACCCTAAATCTCCCCAGAATCTGCTATCAAAAATTTTTCTTGGCGCGATGTTTTTTAATTCTACCAATTCAATTACACTTCTTCCCAAAAGCTTAGAAAAACTGCCATCTCTTTTTTTGCTATGCGTCATCAAAATCCTTCGAAAACTTCTTTCGCCTCCGTTCAAAAATTTAAAATCTTTAAACTCACCTTCAACTTCGTATATTATCTTATCGTATCCCAAAATATCGCGGTAAAAAGGTATTGATCGATCAATGTTACTAACACCAATAGTAACACCGCAAGGACCGCCGGTATAATGAGTACCCGAGCCGAACCAATTGTTAAATTCAATTATATCAAAAACATTCCCGAACAAATCTTCTACAAAAAAATGCTCCTGCCCTGCGGGATCTATCACAATATCTGATAATAATTTTGCACCACTTCCCTTTAATGCTCTGTAGTTTTCACGTACGTTAACCGATTTCATCTTACAAACAAATATTCCAATATCGCCAAGTGAAGGTATAAACGAAGGGGCAACTGGTGTGCGGCTTGTGTATTGCCATATTTCAAATCCACCGCCACCTCTTAGGTTTAAGGAGAGTATGGCTCTACGTTGATGAGGCATATTACCGGTATACGGGAGCATTAAATTTGCTTCAGCGGCTTCATCAAAAACAGGAATATCCATTCCAAAATATTTTCTGTACCAGTCGAAACCAAGTTGAACATCGGGAACACCTATTCCCACTTGTTGAATGCCGGAAATTATATAATCAGTCATATTAAAAATGAAACTAGACAAATATAAACGAATAAAGGCAACTTGATTGATTAATAAAGATTGATTTTTACTCAAGTTTTTTGTAATATTACCTAGTCAAATCACAAAAAAAATATTTAGTGAATTCGAACTTATTAAATTTCAAATAAAATGAAAAGATTTCTACTTGCTTTAAGTTTGCTTGCCACTTGTTATCTAATGAAAGCGCAGCAACATAATCCCGGTGATACCATCGTAGTTCAAACTTTCACCTTTGGATCTCCTCAAAACGCATGGTTTGTTCTTCCTTCGGATTCTATTCAGTTTGAAAAAATAATAATGAAATATAAATTGAAATGTAATCCTGCCCAAAATCCGGCCTGTGGTGAGTGGGATTACCTAACCAATACTTATTTATATGACCATACAGGATTAATTGATTCTTCTGCAGTATTACAACCCACCATAATTGTAAATTCAACGAGTCCGGATAGTGTTTTTTACTCCAATTCCCCAACCTATTCTTATTCGCAAAACTGGCAGTATTTCTCAGTAAACACATCTACAGTTTCGTTAAATGCAGATACTATTGGTAATGGCTCAACAAATTCTCACGCTCCCTTTTCAACCGCAAATCCTGTCTCACGATCTCAATACTTGTGGAAAGCGACAGAATTATCTGCAGTTGGTTTAAGCGCAGGGAACATTACCGGCTTACAGTTTTTTATTCAGAGTCCAGGCAACATGCTCAGAAATTTAAGAATCAGATTGAAACACACAAATCTTGATTCCCTTACAAACTCATCATTTTCTTCAACAGGATTCACAGAGGTTTATCTAAAAAACACACAGTTGATCACAGGATGGAACAGCATACAGTTAACCAACCCATTTAATTGGGATGGAACGTCAAACATTATTATTGAGATTTTTTACGATAATTTATCCGCCGGAACAAATTATCTTGTATCAGGAGATAATACTATTTACAAATCCGGGTTGACAAAATCTGGAAGTGATCGTTCAATTTACGCTGTGCAGGGAGGTTACGTAGATGTTCCGTTAAACAACTCTCTAGCCTCAATTGATTCTACCATAACTGTTGCTTTCTGGGCTTATGGAGACACCGCACTTC
The DNA here is from genome assembly GCA_046302135.1 of Bacteroidota bacterium. Taxonomy (GTDB): domain Bacteria; phylum Bacteroidota; class Bacteroidia; order B-17B0; family Aurantibacillaceae; genus AM-1111. Next base: position 39,684 of record JBKCIQ010000106.1, read on the forward strand.
AACCCATGAACGGTACGTGCTTCGAAGGAGTTGATTCACTTAACCAACGCGTAATTAATACCCATCTGCCATGGGGAGATGCAAGTGTTTATTGGGATGCAGGAAACAGCCTTGGGTCCTCTTACGATAGAATAAATAAAGCCGCCACAATATCTGAATATGAAGGGAAGTGGAATTACTGGGCCTTTACAAAAAATGTTGCTACAGGATCAATGAAAATTTACCTAAACGGGAACTTGTGGCATAGCGGAACAGGTAAAACAAAAACGATGCAAGGAATGAAAAAGTTTAAACTAGCAAAGGGTAATTGGGGCGGTTCTCAAAGTTATTCCGGTAGAATGAACGACTTCATGGTTTTAAATAAAGAACTGACTTCCGGTGAAATAATCGCATACATGAATAATCCAATAAACTCTTCAGATTCTAATTACGCTCATCTATCAGCCCACTTTGGGTTTGATGATGGAAATGGTTACAGCGCCGTAGATTCTGCATCAGGTAATCATGCAAACGCAATTTTAAGTGGAGTTCAAAATCAACTCGTACCATCTTTCGAATATGAAAGGAATTTTGACGAAGTTTTTACAAGGCCTCAGGTTGTTTTTGAGCAAGGGGTTTATACTTCACACATTGACTCTATACAGGTTTTGGACTCTGCAATTAATATTCCTTACGTAGTTTTTGCGTTTAATGATTCCACCAACAACCCAAGCATTCCTTCGGACACGCTAATCGGTTGGCCCGTTAATTCAGTTGCAAACGCCGATACGATTATCTATTTGAATCACTATACATGGTATACCAAGTTCCCTCAGATTATAAGATATGAGTTAGCAAGGTATATAACTCCGTATGGAAACGGACTTAGTTTAGGAACTGGATGGATATGGACTTTTGACCTTAGTGATTATGCTACCTTACTTCATGATTCTGTACATCTTTCTGCAGGCAACTGGCAAGAATTACTTGATATGCAACTACTTTTTATAGTAGGTACCCCTCCAAGAAATGTACTTGGGATTCAAAATCTTTGGAACGGAAATTTTGACTATGGATTTGCAAATAATCCTATAGAAAATCACTTGATACCCCTAACGGTTAACATTCCATCCAATGCGGTAAACAGCAGATGGAAATCAAGAGTTACAGGACACGGTATGGACACTCCTTCAAATTGTGCAGAGTTCTGTCCAAGATCACATTACTACAAGGTTAACGGTGTTCAGCATTTTTCTAAACTAGCGTGGCGTGACAACTGTGATCTAAATCCACTTTATCCGCAAGGCGGAACTTGGGTATACGACAGAAGTAATTGGTGTCCCGGTGCTGAGGTATGGACATACGATTGGGAACTAACGCCGCACGTTACTCCCGGGACAAGTTCAGTTTTGGATCACGACTTACAACCGTATACCAATACAAGTGGATGGGATTATTGGCAAATCGAAGACCAGGTGGTTTTTTATGGAGCACCTAATTTTAATTTGGATGCTTCTGTTGAAGACATCCTCTCTCCAACTGCTGATCAGATGTGGAAACGTTACAATCCAATTTGTACCAATCCCGTTATCAGGATAAAAAATACCGGATCAACAACACTTACGTCACTAACCATTACCTATGGACTTGTAGGCGCAACTCCATCGGTTTATACCTGGACAGGAACCTTGCCGTTTATGGAAAGTACTACGGTAACATTAGGCAATTTCAACTGGCTTGCAAGTGCTACTGAATTTACTGTTGCCATCAGCAATCCCAACGGAGGAACTGATCAATATCAACCAAATAATAATCGCGCAAGTAAGTTTACTGCCCCGTTGGTTATGCCAAGTAAATTCGTGATTGAATTCAAAACAAACTCTTATTCATGGGAAAACCAGTACACTCTTAAAAACAGCGCAGGAAATGTCATTTTCTCTCAAAGCTCACTGTCACCTAACACCATTTACAGAGATACAGTTGATTTACCTAGTGACTGTTATGAATTTGAGCTGACAGACTCAGGAGAGGACGGATTGACTTGGTGGGCAAATCAGAATCAAGGATCCGGTTATGTTCGCTTTAGAAGTGCCTTGAATAACTCAATACTTAAAAGCTTTGGTCAGGATTTCGGAGGGCAAATTTATCAGCAAATAAATATAGGGTTAAATGTGGGCACACAAGAGTTCATTTACAACGAAAGAGATGTAATGAACGTATATCCCAACCCGGCAAATGACCTTGTTTATATTGATATAAACCTGTTACACAGTGAGGACGGTACCATAGAAATAAAAGACATGTTGGGTAAAACTGTCTTCATTCATACTTTCAAATCGAGCTCTACGGCCAGTCTAGAAGCAGATTTATCAACCTACAGCAAAGGAATGTATTACGTGACGCTGAAAACGAAAGATAAACGAATTACAAGGAAGCTGATGCTAGACTAAATTTGTTTTTACGTTCCAAAACCAACAGGCAATTTGTTTTTTCATCTCCTGATTGAGTAAGAACAGGAATTATATTTTTCATCTCCCGCTTCAGGTGATTGAACTCGTATGCTTCATCGTAATATTTCAACGCAATAGCTGCAACAGCATGAAGATCTCCTTGATTAAGTTTTTCTGCTGCAGCTTGAAAATGCTGACCGCCAAGTTTATCCTTTATAGCGCAAAGTGCTTTATATAATAAGGAATGATCCGTGGTTGAGTAATCTGCAACCAACCGCTCAACTCTGATATCAAATGGAACATTAATTTTAAAGATAGGCGCAAGTTTCATTTGCTTCCATAGTGCGAAAGGAATTTTATTCCATCCTATTGCCATTGCCTCATCTTCGAGCCAAATATCTTTAGAAAGATCGAGTGCCTGAAAGGCATTGAATAAATTATGCTCGAAGAGTTGTTGAGGGTTCTGCGGAGCCTCGTTAATTGATCCAAAAGCAGATCCTTTATGGTGAGCTAATGCTTCAAGATCCACTATTTGTTGGCCGGCTTCTTTCAGCTCCCTTAAAACAGCTGATTTTCCACTACCTGTTGGGCCTCCTAATAATAAAATCTTGAGGTTTGTTTCAAAAAAATTTAAAACATGACTTCTGTATATTTTATATCCACCATCAAGAATTTGTGCTTGAAGTCCTGCGGTATTCATCAACCAAGCAAAACTTTGACTTCTCATTCCTCCACGCCAACAATAAACAAATATTTTTTGATTACCGGATAATCTTTTAGTTTTTGTAACAAGATCTAAAAGTTTAGGTGAAATAATTTCTAAGCCACGCTCAACAGCAATTTCCTTACCTGAAATTTTGTAAACGATTCCTATCTCAGCTCTTTCATTATTGTCAAATATTGGAATATTGATTGCACCAGGAATGTGCCCTTTTTTAAATTCATCCGGTGAGCGAACGTCAACAATTGTATATCCTTTAGCAGCGGCTAAATATTCGGAAGGTTTAAGTGCGGTAGCTTTAATCAATTCGCGAAAAAAGTTAAGGCTCAAATGTAGTAAGTGTTTTTTAGATATTTTTTTGTTAACAATTTAATATTCATGAAAATTGATAAATGTTAAAATTCATGAGGTAAAAAATTATATTTTTGTGTATGGTGGTTTGGAGAAAAACAATTGTAATCTTTTTAGTTTCCATTTTTATTGGGACAGGCAACTTTTTATTTTCTCAAAGTAAAAGGCGCAGCGAAGGATTCAAAGAAAATCATTCACCTTTTGGGAGGAGAAAAAAAGAAAGAAGTAATCAAAATGTTTTTTCTAAAAGAAAAGGTGGTTTTTTTGCTAGATTATTTAGCGGAAGGAAGAGCAGAGGAAATGCTGAAAGTTTTGCTAACCACAGAATCATTGGCAAACATGGTTTCTTTTCAAATTTTCGTTCGAAGCGAAGTGGCAATGCGTCATTAAGAAGAACAAAAACAGCAAGAAGAGAAGATAGAAATTTATTTCATAGCAGAAACACAAAATCTAAGATCAGTTTCAGGAAAAGACAAGTAAAACAGAGCAGAAGGAGAGAAAGAAACAGAAAAAGGGGAAATGTGCTATTCTCCAAAAGAAAGCGCTAATAAAACTCATTATTTAACGCCTAAAAAGGAAGATTATCGTTTTTTGGTGC
>JBKCIQ010000107.1:0-5670 GCA_046302135.1 Bacteroidota bacterium
TTTCCTGTTCAGGGTATTTGGCCTTAACAATTATATTTTTTTTGAATTTATAATAAGTAGAATCAGGGATTTTTTTTATAAAATCTTCGTTATTATTTAATTGACATTTTAAGAAATGAGGCTTTAGGTATAAAATAAAAAAATATAAAATATATGCAGGGAATATTGAGAATAAATTATCCCTTGATATTTTTACAAATATTTTATTTAGAATTTTTATGACCACAATATTAATTGTTGAATATATCCCAAATTGTAAAGCAAGGATTACCTGCAAAAGCATGACTATAGGCCTTATGGCCATCCAAATATTTAAAAGATGATATTGCAATTTCTTCATTCATGTTTTTCGAGTTAGGAATTCTCAAATCTATAGTTTCCCATAATTTAGCATGATTAACATAGATTTGTTCTAGTGTCATTCCTGATATAAACTCCTTAACTATTTCTACCGCTGTACCTTGGAAATTATTAGCGAAATAGGCTCCTGCTCCTATATCAAAAAATGGTCTTGAATAATTTATTACACGTGATGCTGCTTCGGAAATTCCGATATCCCCAACATCTAAAGCTGATGATCCTGCACCTCCACATGCATGATTGAACATGACTAAAGCATTTTTGTGAAGCTTTAGGTCTCTTCTTACATCATTTGAACTTGCGATTCCATCATCTAGACAAATACCTCCGGTAGAGTTATCGCCTGCTAAAGATCCATGTCCGGCGTAAATAAAAATATGAGCTCCTTTAGCGAGCCTAGTAAAATCTTTCCAATTATTTGGGGGATAAATTTCGATAACTTGGGCCCCAATCGATTTTAGATAGGATGCAATTTCCCTTCGACTACTTATAAATGATTCCGTTAATTCTGATACATTACCAACTAAAAGCACAACCTTTAATTTCTTTATATTTTCCTTATTTAAAGGTTTTAAATTACTATAGTTTTTACATCTTAAATAATCGTTTTTTTTACGTTCATTATTATTTTCTTTTTCGATTTCAAATGTTTCAGGCGATTCGTAGTCAATACTTTTTTGTAATGCATCAGCAATTAATTTGTTTTTTGAATTATAATTGTTGTAAATCGTACCAAAGACTGGGTCTGTATAGGAATGACCAAAGTAAATTAAACTACTATCGATTTGAAAGAATTCTTCTTTGGACTTGCTAAATATATTCTTTTTTCTACTTTTTAAACCCGATTTTTCAATAATAATAAATGAAGAAGAATGATTTAATGGTTCGGAGTATTTTCCAATATTTAGGTATATAATATTATTTTCTATATTGTAGGTTCCAGATTCTCGATATGAGAACTTTCTTTTTTTGACTAGTTTAAAGTTTAAAAATTCATACGTAAAATCCTCGTAAAGTTTTAAAATCCTTTTGTCGTTAGGATTTATTTCAAGCGTATAAACTTGCTTTAATTTTTTGTTGATTTTTGGATTGTCATTACTTCCTTTTAATATCTGTTTGTTAAAAAGAAGTATTAAAATCAAGGCGATTCTTACAAATTTATAATGCATACTAAATTTATTTAATTTATGATTCTAATATAAAATTCTGCTGTAATTATCATTATAACCAAAAAAAAATAAAAAAATACTTAATTACATATGAAATAAATAAAAGAATTTAGGTGGTTTGAGGCCTTTTTGTAATAAATCTTGGATATTACTTTTTTAATACGCAGTATTTTAATACTTACATTTTAATTATTTCGATTTAATTATTTGCATACACTAATCTTTTAATTTGAAATAATTAATTTTTTTTGTAATTAAAATAAGATGGATAAATTTTTATGTTCTAAATTCTACATAAATTTTTTCAGGTGATTCTTTAAAATAAAGATTGAGTGCAGGACATAACCAAAGCTCGTTTATGCCTATAGCGTTTTTGAAATTAGTTTCGTTTGTAGTATAGATTGTTCCCATATCTTTAAACTCTTTGAAACTCAGTACCGCTTGATTTCCAGGAAAAGGTATTTTTGAAAATATTGCGATAAATCCTGGTTTTGCCTCATTAAGTTTCCCTTGCTTTTTAAGTAGGTGTTCAATAAAAATATCGGCACCGGCTACAAATGGTTCCTCTATAAGTCCAGTCCTGTTATCGTTAAATACCCACATTCCGTTTTTAAAGAATGGATTGATAACAAGAATCGAATTCGTTGATTCCATTAGTTTTCTACCTGGTATCTCGCTATTGTAAAGGTTAATCAATTCGTTGGTTGTTTTCATAGATTTTAGATTTAATTTGATAACAAAGTTCTTTAACAAGCCTCCGAAAATGAATTTTTTGCAAGCTTGTATTTTGATTTTTTTTGTTTTTGATGTAATGAAATTCTATAGTTATCGTATTTATGAATTCATAAAAACTTATTGCGTGAGTCAGGTAAAGGCAAATCTTGTAGGTAACTTTAAAAATGAAAAGGAATTTTATGTTTTTATATATCTGTTGGATGGTTCGGCTTCTTTTTTGAACTTGTTGCTAAGAAAAAGTAAACACAATCAGATAAAATTGAAAGATGAGCGGTACTATTTTGAAACCTGGATCTATTTCGGAAGGACTGGTTTTCTTGAATTTAATGAGGATGAAGGTAGATTTTTAATCAAGAGTGTGCTTCAGGAAAAAATTATGAGGATGAAATTTAGAATAGGGCATAAAATATTACCCCAAATTGGTATTGTTTTAGATGATCAAAACTGGGGACTTAGTTATCTTAATCATGTCTTGTTTTATACCAATGAAAGCCATGATCCGAATGGAATCGAAATGATACTGATTGACAGCGAGATTAAATCAAACTACAAAACTTCAAAACTCATATTTAATGAGCTACTTTTACCAAATGTAAAGCAGAAAGTTATTCCGTGTCACACCAATAACTTATGGCACCTTGCTCAATATTTAAAAGAAAAATCTCGTTTCGAGTCCGATATTATTTTCAAAATATATGATTTCTATAATCTTGAGCCTTTTCATAGATTTAATGGTTTGGTTATTGATGAAAACGGTTCAATTTATGAAATTGATGATGACGATTTTGAATTATTTTTAACTGAAATGAAAAGATTATTCAATTATGAGCACGTAATCAGATGGGAAGACAATACGTTCTGCTTTATAAAAATAGCTTGTTGAATTTCGAGATTTAATAATGATTTTTTAATTGATTAATCTAAAATACATTTGTGATTAAAATACATACTATCTTTGTCATAAATGAGAGTTATCGATCAAATACCGCATCCTCAGATCACCATTCAAATATTTCAATTGAATGACAAGTACCTGGTGAAATTTGAAGCAGGACCCATGGAGCAGATTTTTAAATTCAGGAATGATCAAATTTCAGGTTTAGATGAGTTGAAGAATAAAATCGATACTAAATTCATAGATGAGGTTATTGAAAGATTTCATCAAATGAAAAATCAACTTTCTAATACTTTATCAGGGAATAAGTCTAAATAAGAGTAATTTTTACGTGAATAGTTTATCAAAAAAGTTGAAGGTTTTTATTCTTGGTCCGGCTTATCCTTTGCGTGGTGGATTGGCTACGTTTGATGAACTTTTTTGCAGGGCACTCAATCAAGCCGGACATCAAGCCGAGATTATTTCTTATTCATTGCAATATCCTAACTTCCTTTTTCCGGGAAGTACTCAGTATGATCAGAGCGGAAAATCACCTGAGGGAATTAAAATTCATACCCTCATTAATTCTGTAAATCCTTTCAGTTGGTTAAAGGTTGGTAAATTCATTAAAGACCAGAAACCGGATTTAATTTTGGTTCGATATTGGATTCCTTTTATGGGTCCGGCACTTGGAACCATTTTACGCAAAGGAAAAAAATCCGGTGCTAAAGTAATTGCTATATGTGATAATGTGGTTCCTCATGAGGCAAGGTTAGGAGACCGTTCCTTTACAAAATATTTTCTAAAATCCTGCGATGGCTTTGTTACTATGAGTAAAGCAGTAATGAACGATTTAAATCAATTTGTTCAGACTGAAAATAAGAAATTTTTGCTACACCCTCTTTATACTTCTTTTGGTGAAAAAATGGACAAGATTGATGCTCGTAATAAACTAGGAATTTCATCAAGCGAAAAACTCATTCTATTCTTTGGGCTCATTCGTAAATACAAAGGCCTCGATCTTCTTTTAGAAGCAATGGGAAATTCTGAAATTAAAAAGGAAGGAATTAAATTATTGGTAGCTGGTGAGTTTTATGAGGACAGGGCTTATTATGATGAAATAATTAGTCGTAATAAATTGGAGCATCAGGTAATTCTACATACTCATTTTATTCCCAATGAAGAGGTTCGATATTATTTTTCTGCGACTGATTTACTTACTCTTCCGTACAGAGACGCTACACAAAGCGGTGTAACTCAGGTTGCATTTCATTTTGAAAAACCGGTGATTGTTACCAATGTAGGGGGTTTGTCTGAAATCATTCCTGATAATAAATGTGGCTATGTTGTAAGGTCGGAACCCGACTTCATTGCCAAAGCCATAATCGATTTTTTCAGACTAAATAAAGAAAAGGAATTTTCACTTGCTATGGCTGAAGAAAAGAAAAAATACGATTGGAGTATTTTCGTTAATGGAATAACAGGGTTATATAATCAGCTGAAGTAAATTTCTTTACTCTGAGTTTGCTTTCAATTCTTACCTTTGTACTATTATGATTATAAGAAGTAAAGCCCCATTACGTTTAGGTTTGGCTGGCGGTGGTACCGATGTGTCACCTTACTCAGATACTTATGGTGGTGCAATTCTTAATGCTACTGTTGACTTGTATGCTTACTCATCACTTGAACCACTTAATAATGGCAAAATAGAATTTTGTATTGACGGGACCGATAAATGTTATTCCACATCTTCCGCTAAAGTACTAGCTTTAGAAGAGGGATATGAATTATTCATCGGGGTTTACAATCGTGTAGTAGAGCAATTCAATCTTGAGCCTCTTTCTTTCAGGTTAACCTCCTATATTGAAACACCGCAGGGTTCTGGTTTGGGAACTTCCAGTACTATCGTGGTTTCTTTGTTGGGTGCATTTGTTGAATGGTTGAACCTGCCTTTGGGCAAATACGATATTGCACATCTTGCTTTTGAAATTGAGCGAATTGATTTGAAAATGGCAGGTGGTAAGCAAGATCAGTATGCTGCAACATTTGGGGGGATTAATTTTCTTGAGTTCAGTGCAAATGATAAGGTAATTGTGAATCCGTTAAATTTAAAAAGTAAAGTCATTAACGAATTAGAGTTAAATCTTTTACTCTATTTCACCGCAACGCAAAGATTGAGTGCGAAAATTATTTCCGATCAGGTTAAAAATGTAGAACAGAAAAATGAATCGGCAATAGAGGCCATGCATAAATTAAAAGAGCAGGCTCATCAGATGAAAGAAAATTTGTTGCGTGGAGAGTTGAATAAAATTGGTGATATTTTACAGTTTGGTTGGGAAAATAAAAAGCGCATGGCTGATTCCATATCTAATTCACTCATTGATGAAATTTACGATACCGCAATTCAATCCGGTGCAACTGGTGGAAAAATTTCAGGAGCGGGTGGGGGAGGATTCATGTTTTTCTTTTGTCCCGGCGTGACTAAAGTGAAAGTTGCAAAATCGTTGGAAAGATTTGGTGGGCGTGTACAGC
>JBKCIQ010000108.1:0-1268 GCA_046302135.1 Bacteroidota bacterium
ACGGTTCTTTTCACCTTTCCTTCACAGTACTAGTTCACTATCGGTCTCTTGTGAGTATTTAGCCTTACCGGATGGTGCCGGCAAATTCCTACAGGGCGTCTCCGACCCCGCAGTACTCAGGATACTGCTAAGTATAAAATGTATGTCGTGTACGGGACTATCACCCTATATTGTGTAATTTTCCAAAAATCTTCCACTATACATCTTAAGTCTATGTTGCAGTCCTACAACCTCCTGAAGGCCGTAACCTCCAGGATTTGGGCTTCTTCGCGTTCGCTCGCCACTACTTGCGAAATCACTTTTGTTTTCTTCTCCTGCGCCTACTTAGATGTTTCAGTTCAGCGCGTTTGCTTCCGCCTTTCGGCGGATGTTATGTCTTCAACATAACGGGTTGCCCCATTCGGAAATCCGGGGATATATTGGATATTTGCTCCTCCCCCCGGCTTATCGCAGCTTGTCACGTCCTTCTTCGCCTTCAAGAGCCTAGGCATCCTCCGTGTGCCCTTAATTACTTTCTTTAACGATTTTTCTTTCTTGATAATCTTTACCCTATCTTTTCTTCTTGCTTATTTTTTTAAATCAATCACACCATGTATCACTACACTTAAATTGTATGATCACTTAAAAAACTTCGTTTCAATATGTCAAAGAACCTTATTTATTTTCTTTCATTCCCTTTTTATTTAAGAAAATGAAAAACTTAAATTCATTTTGTGGAGAATAACGGATTCGAACCGTTGACCCCCTGCGTGCAAGGCAGGTGCTCTAGCCAGCTGAGCTAATCCCCCTTAATTTTTTTTAGGAGAATTAGGCCAAAGTTTTTAACCTTTTTACCTCTTCCCCAATTGGCAGTTGTCCCGAGCGGACTTGAACCGCTGACCCCCACATTATCAGTGTGGTGCTCTAACCAACTGAGCTACGGGACAATTTTTAAAACTTAAAAATTCCCTTAGCCCTTTTAGTTCGCGGGCTCGCATCAGGTAAGGGTTTTTTTAATGAAAAGGATTTTAATTATTGTTTACTTAATTAAAAAACCTTCGCACCAAAAAAAATGTTTTGAATAACCAAAATAGCAGAAAGAAACTTTACTTCTTTTGAACTAAATCTTATGCTTTACAATTTTTTAAAGCCCTCTCCAGAAAGGAGGTGTTCCAGCCGCACCTTCCGGTACGGCTACCTTGTTACGACTTAGCCCCAATCACCGGTCTTACCCTAGGCGGCGCCTTTAACAGCAACCGACTTTAGATACTCCCAGCTTTCATGGCTTG
>JBKCIQ010000109.1:0-18910 GCA_046302135.1 Bacteroidota bacterium
ATTGAGAGAAGGAATTTTTGATGTTTTGATAGGAATCAATTTATTGAGAGAGGGGCTGGATCTGCCGGAAGTTTCATTAGTCGCAATATTAGACGCTGATAAAGAAGGATTTTTAAGGAATTCTAAAAGCCTTATTCAAACCACCGGACGAGCGGCAAGAAATGTTAATGGTAAAGTAATTATGTACGCAGATAAAGTTACGGATAGCATGAGATTTACCATTGATGAAACGGCAAGAAGGAGAAAGAAGCAAATTGAATACAACACCTTTCATAACATCACACCAACTCAGGCAGGAAGAAAACTTTTACAGCCATCATCCATTGTAGAAGTGAAATTGGATGGTAAAAAAGTTAAAGCATACGTTGGAAATGACGAGTTCAGTATTGCGGCGGATCCGGTTACTAAATACATGAGTAAAGATGAAATTAAAAAACAGATTGCAAGAGTTAGAAATTTAATGTTGAGAGCAGCGAAAGAATTAAATTTTATTGAAGCCGCGAGATATAGAGATGAGCTTTTTTCCTTAGAGAAAATGCTCGATTGAAGTTAATCCCAGAACAACCAGGTAAAACCAAATTTAAACGAACGGTCTTGCATTGGAAAGCCAGGTGTTAGTTGGTAACTGGATCCTGTTAGCCCCTGGTTGGCATGGTCTATCAAAAAGAAAAAACGAACAGGTTTTATTTCCGCATTGATGAAAAAATCTACGAAAGGATAATTTCCAACATCACGTCTAGCGGAAGTATAATAACTATTCAAAGAAGGCATATAAGCATTTGAATTAAAAGATGAATAATAATTTATCTGGAATCCAGTTTGCAGATGAAGATTTCCAGAGAATAGAATGCCATCATAAAAAAACAAGGATTGTAAATAAATTGGCGCAACAGAAATTATAGCCTCCTTATTTGTATACTGATAGTTTAACCGATTATCCCATCGGAAAGGGCCTAAATTAAATTTAGAACCAACTGAATTCCTCATAATCAAAATTGTACTCTCAGATTGCAAGGGAACATCAGGGGTATTAAACCATATATAATTATCTATCAACCTTGTTTGATTTGAAATATAAAATTTACCTGATAAGACATTTAAAACAAATTTAGCCTGTGTAGTTGTAACAGGATTCAAATTCATGCTCCAAAAATGATTGTTTGATCTATAGTTTTGATAAATTCCATCTGCATTTCTTTTTTCATTTAGAAAATTCAATTCAATGTTTGATTTGAGGGTATTAAATTTTTGGACATGAAAAATCTCAAATGAATAATTATTTTGGTTATTACCCGCTGCAACATATTGCGCTTCGAACTTTGTTTTGGAAAAATCTTTATCTCTGAAAACACCCGCACAAAGAATATGGTTCATGAATGTCGTATCTATATATTGGAAACTTGAGACTCCCTGTAAGGAATAACTTTGCTTAAGAGTCGTAATTTCATTGGTGTAGTGAATATTTGCATTCCATCCGGAATTTTTATCATTAAATAAATAACCTAAAGAATTTCTGAATTTTGAAATTATGCTGGAATCTTTTGTCCTAATAGAATCATAAATAATCAAAGGGAAAAACCCTGACTCAGGATTTTGATCACTGAAAACATAATAATCGCTATTGAATTGAAATTTATGAAATAACTGATGTCTTGATCTTGTTGAATCCATAGTTTTATTTAAACCAATGAATTGTACCAAGCCAGTATTAAGATTCCTGGTAGTTCTTTTTGCCGATTGAAGGTTTACCATTAATAACTCCTTATTTTCTCTGAATAATGAATCAAAATCTGCCGGGTTTTTCAGGCCGCCGTTTTCCTGGTGACGTAACTTATTGAAGAGAAACCAATAATTTAGTGAGTACCTTTGATTCTTTGTCTCATATGAAAGGGTAGAAATTAAATTATCTACCGCAGCTAACTGATACTTGTAAAAACCAACAGACTTGTAACGGTTAAAAATTACAGAGTAGTTTATTCTACGAATATTTTTAGAATGCACGAGTCTTAGAATTTGTTCCTGCCTCATTCCAGCCAGTCCAAAAACTTTTGTGTAAGGTTTCTGATTTTTATTAAACAAAATATCTTTTTCAGTTAAAATATGAGATCTGTAATTGGGCCTGAAAAATCTAAAACCGAGTGGGTCAAATTCTCGATTTTCCAAAACAATCTCCTGAGATGGCTGAGCAAGATTACCATTAAAGTCTTTAGCAAAGTAGTTAAAATGTTCATTAAGCAAAGTATCCTCAGCCAAATGATTTTCTAGATGGGAATAAAATAAACCAGTGAGCCTTTTAAAAACAGGTTTAGAAATGGAATCTAATTGAGAAAAAATCTGGATAGATGAAAATAGAAAAAATATTAATAATAATTCTCTCGACACTTTCATCTATCAATTAATTAATTCGGCACTGCTCATTTATCCCCTAAAGTAACAATACTCATATTCACCCTTCTATTTTTTTGCCTTCCCTCCTCTGTACTGTTATCAGCAATTGGCTTAGTATGTCCGTACCACTCAACAATTATTTTATCGGCAGCTATTCCTTTACTTACCAAATATTTCATTACTGCTTTAGCTCTCTTTTCTGAGAGTTTCAAATTACTGTCTGGTGTCCCCTGATTATCAGTATGACCAACCAATTTCAATTTCCAGTCTTTTGTATGTAGTTTCAAAATCTTTGCAAGATCATTAAGATAAGTGAAGGATGTTGATTTTATGATGTCCTTACCTGTTGCAAATTCAAGGTGAGAGAATGCTTCCTCAATAATTTTTTTCTCATCTTCCTTAATGGGTGGACAACCATTGTTTTCTACGGGACCAAAAATATCAGGACAAGCATCATCTTTATCTTTTAATCCGTCCAGATCAGAATCAGGCCAAGGACAACCTTTATTTTCAACAGGACCAGGAACATCAATACAAGGATCATTTTTATCCAAAACTCCATCTTTATCCGTATCAGGACATCCTTTATTTTCAATTGGACCTGCCGCATTAGGACAGTCGTCCTCTCTATCTGGTATTTTATCGTTGTCTAAATCAGACCATGGACAACCCTTATTATCAGTTGGCCCTTTTACTGTAACACACGCATCATCTTTATCAAGAACTCCATCACCATCTGTATCAGGACAACCCTTATACTTACGCGGCCCGGCAGCATCCGGACAGTCATCATCTCTATCAGCGATACTATCTTTATCTCTATCTGACCATGGACAACCTTTATTTTCAATTGGTCCGGGCACATCTACACATCCGTCATCCTTATCAAGTACACCATCCTTATCCATATCAGGACAACCCTTTAACTCTTTTGGCCCGAATGTTTCAGGACATAAATCACTTTTATCAGGTATGCCGTCTGCATCTTTATCAGGACATCCTTCAAATTCTTTTAAGCCTGCTATATCCGGACATGAATCTTTTTGATCAATTATCTTATCACCGTCTGTATCAGGACAACCACCAAACTCCTTTAGTCCTGCTACTTCCGGACACTGATCTTCTGCGTCAGTAATTTTATCCCCATCTTTATCAGGGCAACCCTGTAATTCTGCAAGTCCAGCAACATCAGGACACTTATCATCTTTATCTTGAATTCTGTCTCCGTCTTTATCTGGGCAACCCATAAATTCCCAAACACCTGGTACTGTTTTACATTTATCCTTTTTATCTGAAACACCATCCTTATCTCTGTCTTTTGGAGCGGCAAACGGAACTGGTACTTTAAGCATAAAATAAATGTCTGCGCCGCGAAAAGATTTATTTCCTAAAAATGCGCCCATGTTATCTGTTCCTACTATGATCGGACCAAGCCTTACACAGGTTCCATAAGCCCAGCCATACAACATGTGATATTGAAGTGGGACAAAAAGTCCAAACCATTTATGATCCCAGCATGGTGTAATACTGAAACTTGTGAAATCATGAACTTTGTGTGGATCTTTTTTAAATTGAAATGCAAAATACCCAACAAAATTTACATCAAAATCTTTCCATATTCTGTAATCAGCCTGAACACTGAAAGCTGTAGGAAGATTCATCCTGTAAGTTCGGCTACCTGGGGTTATAGAACCCATAGATATCAATGAGTCATCGAAAGAGGTAAAGTTGAATGTTGAGGTGTCTCCATTTACAATCAGCCCCGGATCATTTAAATTAAATTTATCTCTGAAAGCCATCATGGAAATATCTGCCTTGAAATTATGACTGTATTGCCCTTTAGTAAATTTGATCCACCCAACATCGAGTAAGGAAACTCCCGCCTTAAATTTATATTTACTTTTATCTCTTCTCCATAAATTCTTTTCGCCATCAAGATCGTATTTATATTTCTGGTACTCTGGTCGCCATTCGTAAACAAATCCCAGATCCATTCCAAAACCAGGATTTGAAACCCACTTATACTTTAATTCATTATTACCGTAGAGGTTGCTGGAATGACCATATTCTACTTCAGTATTCAATATATTCATTGTTGTATCTGATGGATAATTGTACTGGAAATTTTTGGCAAAAACATAAGCAGAAGCAAGACCCTGCATAATCTTTGCACGACCAGCAACTTTGAAAGCATGTTCATTATCTTCTTTTAAAACCCTCGCATAAGTTAAGCCATACTCTGCCCAACTCATGTATTGAAAACTTAGATTCTGAACAGATAAACTTTTACCAATCAAGCCTGCTTCACTAAAATCAGAGTAAATTAATTTTGCAAGCTGTGGAGTAATATTATCCGCATTAACGAAGGTCCTAACATCCCATGTCATGGCAATGGAATTTTTATGATTTATTTCCAGCAGAAAGGAAGGAAGTACAATTCTATTACTGAAATAAACTGATTTATTTCTTGGTCCATCATCTGTTTCAATGAAATTAGCTTTAATCTGATCCTCATCATAATCGGAACTTCCCATCAGTGGATTATAGTTTTTTAAACTTGTATTGGTATTCTTTAGTCCGAAGCGATTTATTCCTAAGTAATTATTGTATGCCTTTATACTTACTGCGCCTAAAGTCATATCAAACCTAAATCTATTATCTGCTAAGTTAGCCGGCTGAATGTCTATGGCGGTTACTCCCGCATACTCACTGGCGGAATACCCAAGAAAATCCTGAGCAATTGAAATAAATTGGATAAAAAACAAAATAAAAAACACAAAATAAAAACGTTTCATTTGGGTGGTTTAATTAGGATTTCAAATTTCATCATTTATTGACGCAAATGCAATTTTTTGAGACAAATAACGCATTAATTCAGTGAATTGAAAAACAACATATTTCATCTTGAAAAACAGATATTATCGTATCACCAAAATTTGTAATAAAAGGGAATTCACACTTTATACCTAAAGATCTGATATTTTTCATATTAGATTCCATTAGCATTAAATTATTTTCTTTATCAGTTAAGAAAAAATATTTGTCGGTGAGTGTTTGCAAAGGAATCAAGTCATTTATCATTTTACTTTCAAATTTATTTTTTGAAATCAATTCTCCTAAACCATCATAAACTTCCATTTCATTTTCATCCATTAAAATTAAATCAGGAACATCATCTTCATTTATCAAATAAAAATTATAATATGAAGGGTTATTATCAGTGCCTACATTTAATGAATTACTATACCCTAATGTACCAATTGTTTTTATTTCCTTCAATTCAGGAAAATAATTATAGAACAGAACTTCACCCGGTTTATCACCTTGTTTAAATATTGGTGATATATTGTGATTTAAAGTGCCGGGAGACGAAATAAATATCTTTTCTCCTTTTCGGTTAAAAACGTAAACAACATCGGATTTATCTACTGCAAAAATGCAATCTTTATTGTTTACCCTACTCCAGCTTACAGAAGTTATAATTGAATCCGGAAATTGAAATTGATTAAATCCTTGGACCGCCTTACCCGATAACTGCAACATATTAAGCTTCATTTCGCTGTTAACGAAACAAATTCTGTATTCAGATTTGCCCTCGTAATCAAAAACATTAATACCGTTGGTTGCAGGATTTTCGAAATCGACAGGATATCCATCCACATGTTTACCATTCCTGTCAATTAGATGCAATTTATCCTTTGTGTTAAAAAGGAATTGTAGTTTCTTATTTTTATAAAAATCAACCTGATAAACTTTGCTTAGAATTCTTGCGTCTAATTTTTTCTTCCAAATTGTTTTCCCTGTGCTGTCTAAAAGATAAATTTGATTTTTTGCGTCCTGGACAACGATTTCCTTTTGAGCTGTATTATGATTAATAGTAATAAACGGACCACAAATTATGTTGGTATCTAATTTATTTTTCCAAATTACAGACGGAAGCGTTTTACCGTTTACTAGCTGATTCATTAAAATACCCTGAAGGATGAATCTCTCCTTATAAGCAGTTAATTGTATTCCGAAAATAGTGTTAGAACGGAAAATACTTTTAGGCTTATCGATTAATTCGGAAACTTCATGATTAGCACTAAAGATTTCTCCAACTGAATCAGGAACCGATGAATAAAAAAACAAATTCGCATCATCATTCATATTAGAGTTCATCAGTTTTTGATAAGATTCATGTTTTGAAAGCGTTTTACCTTGGCTGAATGAAAGTTGAAATTTTTTTATTTCGTCTACGCTATTAGCAAAAATCATAAAATCATTTAAAATAAATACGTAATTCGATTTTGAATCAATCAAAGCGCCACTTAAATAGGAAACGAGATTATAATCTTTAAAATAATACAAATGATTATGAGATAATACCTCAACAGAATCCAAAGTTGAAACGAAGACAGAATCGGTTATATTTTTTAGCTGATCTATTACTAATTCTTGATCTTTAATTTTAAACAATGAAAATTTTGAAATCAGCGTGTCGGAAAACATAACATCTGCCGAAACAATTTCACCGGTTAGATTTTCCTGAAGCTTGGTCAAATCAGATTTATTATCATTTGAAAAAGAGATTTTATTTTTTGAATATTTTTCAGACTTAACTATGTTTTTATAGAACGACAAATAGTCCCCTAAACCAAAAAAAACAAACTTTTTAGTTTGATCAGGCACCACCTCTGGAAACGTAATTTCGACAGGTTTTTGATCTTTGAACAAACGTGTGAAACTCAGGGAATCATTCTGAATGCTACCATTAAAACTAAGTTTGGATTCTTCAACTGAAAAATCAACTGACATCCACTTTCCTGACAAATAATTATTAAAATTATAAATAGAAACATTTTTCCTCAAAGCGTTGGATAATGAAGAATTTTCATTTTTTAAATTGTAAAAGCACCTAACACTTTTATTTTTAGACAAGGATTTAAATAAATTATAAAATTCTTTATCGGAATCCAATGAAGGAGTATTTCCTAATGCGACACTAATATAATCCATGAAAGGGGTTATTAATACAACTCCTGATTTTTCAGCAATGAACAAGTCTCCATTTTTGGCTCCTACATTTATCTTAAAGTATTTAATACCCTTTATTTCTGATGAATTCGCTGCTTGGGTTACCGAAAATGACCTAAGGAATTCATTGGCGTTGTTAAGATAAGCATCCGGCAGGGCAATAAAAACTCCATATCTATTCCTTGACATGGGCTCTTCCATTGCGAAATACATTGAGGCTTGTGTTAGATTTAATTTTTGATTTTTGTTCGATTTGAAAATTCCTTCTATCGCTTTCAACTCATCATTAATAAAAGATAACTCAGGAAATACTTCGAAATTTTTTTTTGAATATTTCTCGAAATTTACCTGCTTTGATAGAGCGGAGATACCGTTTAACTCTACTAAAACATCAGAAGAAGAAGGGATAGAATTCAGAATATCTGTTTTGTTTACCTTTGAATGTATCAAGTAAACATATCCAATAACGAGCGCTGCTATAAATAAAACCAATAAAGACCAAAACGCAATTTTTCTGCTCATTATAGCTTCCTAAGGTAAAACTCGAATGAATAAACCTATAGTAACTGCAGAATAATTATTAAAACAAGATTGTGAATACGATTAAAAACTGAATAGTTAAGCAACCTTTAGCTGGAAAACTCAATGAATTATTTTTTAATGTATGATTTTAGTAAACCATCTGATTTTAACAGCGTTTTTAGCTCGGAATAAGAAATAAAAACTGCAGGCGCTCCCGCAGAGTATGGACCAATTTCATACGGATTAAACTGAAATGTGAGCCCTGAGGATCCAATCGAAAAATTGTTATTCAATTCAAATTTACCTTTAGGAAAATCCCAACCTTCACTTCCATAATCTTTGTAAAGGTTTTTTTTTCCGATTTGATTCAAAGCGTTTTTAAAGTTGGGAACTAAAATATCATTTAAGGTAATAACCTTACCGGATTTTAAATCGAAATTCAAATGAGTCATCAAGCCGTTAGGATGCGCTGCACCAAAATAGTAACTATAATCGCTAAAATCTACACAAAGAATATTATTTTCATTGAATGAAACATCGCAACTTTGAGCAGATTCAAACCCGGCGTTGGCATCATCACCAATATCATTTACACTTTTTAATAGGTCATCAATCGTATTGAAAGATCCATCATCCCTCTTTCCACAGAAAGTCTCCATAATTGATTTGTTAATCCTTTTTGAAATTTCGGCATTTGAGGTATTAACAATTATGAAATCTAATTCAACTTTGGTACAAGATGTATCCCATGTTGTCATTTCATTATTAAAATTTTGTTTGTTTTTATTTGCGGCAAGGCAATTCTCCGCTCGTTTCAATTCATAAAAAACAGCGGCAATATTTTTTGTCATTAATGACAAAGTGAAATCGAATGATTTATTATTTTTTACATCAGACCATTTGCCTAAGGCAGAAGTATCAGAAACGAATTTACCTTTGAAAGTTCCGGTAACATTACCGTTTTTGTCTCTTTCCGAAAAAACAAAACTTTGATCGGAATTTATTTCTCCGCTGATGAGAATAGGAATCCCAATCTTCTTATAGTAGTAACTCCCTGAAATTGTTTTTGATTTTAACTTTAAGTCTAAAACAATTGATGAATTTCCAATTTTACCTGAAAATTTTTTATAAAAAGAATCTCCGTTACCTGTGGCAAGCAAATAATTAGAACAAAAAATGATGAAAAATACTTTGAGAGCACGAACGATTCTTCCCCAATTAATTCTGTCTAGAGGTTTAATGGTATTTTTCATTTTATTATGTGTTTATTTGATTAAATCTACAATTAGTAATTAAAATGTTTTTGTTTTTAGTTATCTGATTTTGAAAATATCAACACTTACAATTCAATAGTTAAAGAACAGAAATATTCAATTGAAAAACATATACTACTTCTTTGTCTTTATTCTGAAAATATCCTCCATTTTTTGTCCATTAACATTAAGTTGGAGTACTGTTGTGTCTTGATCTACTGCAAATTTAAAAACTGCTTTCCTTATATCACCATTTGAAGTAATTTGCCATAGTTTTCCATCATTTGAACTTGCATTGATTACGCCAGAAATCTCTATTATTTTTTCAAAGGAGAATTTTGTATCAAATTCAACAGTTAAGAACACCTGCTCTGTTTCAGACTTTAAACTTCCAATATCACCATCGGCTTTTACTTCACCAAGATTTATTATAATAACTCTATCGCAAACTGCCTCTACCTCCTGCATGATGTGTGTAGAGAGTAAAACTGTTTTTTCTTTTCCAACGTTTTTTATTAAGGCTCTGATTTCGTCCAACTGATTAGGATCGAGTCCTGTGGTTGGTTCATCCATAATAAGTACTTTTGGATCGTGTATAAGAGCTTGCGCTAATCCCACACGCTGACGAAAACCTTTTGATAGGGCACCTATTTTTTTTCTTTGCTCCAACTCTAGTCCCGTTATGGAAATCATTTCTTTCACTCGATCTGAAACATTTTTTATACCATGAAGTCCTCCTATAAAGGACAAATACTCTTTAACATACATCTCGAGGTATAACGGATTGTGCTCTGGAAGATAACCAACATTTTTTTTGACTTTCATACTTTCTTTCTCCACATCAAAACCGCATACAATTGCCTGTCCGGAAGTCTGAGGAAGATAACATGTCAAAATTTTCATCATTGTACTTTTTCCTGCACCATTCGGACCTAAAAATCCTACAATCTCTCCTGCATTAACTTCAAATGAAACATTGTTCAATGCCTTTTGATTACCATAAATTTTAGTGATGTTCTGAACTTTGATGGACATGGCACAAAAATAAGTTTTAATTGATTATAATGTAAAGAAGTTGAAATGTGATTTTCAACGAATGAGGGTTACATGACCAATCATAATATGTTCTTCATCATAAAAATCAACAGCATATACCTTCCAAACATAAACGCCGTTCATTACCCTTTCTCCATCTATGGTGCCATCCCAGCCTCTACCGAGTGAAGCAGATTCAAACATGGAATGCCCCCAGCGGTCAAATATTTCCATCCGGAAAACTTTTACCAATGTTCCGTATGCCTTGAACATATCATTAATTCCGTCGCCATTGGGGGTAAATGCATTAGGTACATAAAGTGTCATTTTATCTTTAACAAAAACCGTATAGTTTACTGTATCAAAGCAATTATTTTCACTTATTAGATAAAATGATCCCGGATAAATTCCGAATTCTCCAATTGTCAAAAGATTCGAAGATGAATTTGTTACAGAGCCATCGGGCCAATTACTCTGACCAATTGCCCATGTACCTAATCCATTTAATGTAACTGAAAAGGCAGTTCCTGCTTGCGGGTAAAAAGGATCCACTGTTACTCCGCCATTAAATACATCTACAATGTTACTAATGCTATACGTTACTATTGTTCCACATCCGCTGGCATCATTAACTGTAACGTTATACTGACCTTGACCCAAACCGGTTGCAATGGAAGTGGTTTGTGTAGGAATCGTATTCCATGTGAAATTATAAGGAGGTATTCCATTTAGAATATTAATTGATGCTGAACCAACAGACTGATTACAGGTATCATTAACTTGATAAACTGTATAGGGTAAACTCGATAAATTAGGAACTAAAAAAGTGAAATTCCAAATACAATTCTGCATGTCTGTTACCGTTAAGGAATAATTTCCGGGCAACAAGCTTGAAATATCATCTGTAATTTGCCCGTTACTCCACAAAAAATTATAGGGTGCCGTTCCACCTACAGGCTGAGAAATGTAAATAGAACCATTGCTCTGACCACATGTACTCGTTAATATAGAATCGTTTAAATTTAGCGTAGGTTGAAAATTTGTAACAGTAACAGTTTGAGTAACCGAACAATTGTTGTTGTCCTGAATGGTGACTGAATAAGTTACGGGTATTAAACCACTTGCTGTAGCACTAGTTTGCGGAGGATTTGTACTCCAACTGAAAGTATAAGGGCCTGTTCCACCATTTACATTAGCTGTTGCTGTTCCGCTTGCCGAACCACAAGTGCTTGGGGTACTGCTCATTTGTGAGTTGATAACCTGTGTTCCTGTAACCACAGCAGTTACTGTCTCTGTGTAGGGACATGGAGTTAAAAAACCTACCACACAAGTATAAGTGCCCGGTGTAAGATTACTAATAGATGAGGTTGTTGCCCCTCCCGGAGACCATTGATAGGTGGGAGTCCCAGTGTAATTTGTAACATTAACAGAAGCAGAACCATCATTACCGCATAAAACGGGTATAGCGCTAACGTTTACAGCAGGTACCTGAGAGGGAGGGCATGTTAACCCATGATATGCCAGAAAAACACCTGAGTCCCAATCACAATCACCCGCATCAGCTATGGCCAATTTAAGATGATAAGTTGAGCAAGGCACGACATTGGCTGCGGCGGTGAGAGGCGTAGTAAATCCATCAAATTGAATAGTTGCTCCGCCGGAAACGGTCCCATCACCATTGTTTACATAATAATTACAGTTCATACATGGTCCGGTATTATTTGTTCCGTTGTTGATATTGTTGATTGCTACCTGAGTACCATTCTGAAGCCTTGCTATATTAAAGTTATTATAATTACCTCCCGAAGGATTAGGTCCGGAAATAAAAAATCCAAACACGTCGTTGTACTGAGAGTTAACGTACTCAGGATATTCTTCGGAAGCAAAAACATAATTTATGTTGAGGGTACTGCAAGCAGGAACAATATCAAATTGCAAAATACAACCGTCATAGTTTGCATTATTTACTATTGACGTCAACTGAGGGTCTGTAGAGAAAGGACAATTGGTCCCGTTATTTGATTGTCCCGGATCATCATTTGGTCCAATTGCGTTGAAAACACTTCCTGTAGATAAGATAATACCTGAACCGATTCCTAAGTTGGTTGAAGAAGAAACGAATGTACCTGAATTTCCACTACCGCACTGAATCTGTGCATTGGTAATTTGAATGCCCGACCCTACTATCGTATTGACCAATGCATTGGCATTTCCATTTGGAAAAACAGACAATTGAGCAAGAAATTTTTTCGTAGAAAAAAAACAAAGAAAAAATGATATATAATAAATCTTTCTCACCATTCTTTCAGCCTTATACAAATTTAATGTTCAGGCTTGAAATATTCAATATAATTAGTGTTAATTCCTATGAGCGGTATTAGTATATTGGATTAATGGGCGCATATAGTATAGGTTTGCTTGGAGAAGCATCATTTTCAAAAGGAGCGATTTGCAAATTCAATATATAGATTCCGTCCATAATATGATTTGGAACGTAAATTAACTCGGTAATGGTCCTAATTGTATTAGGATTATCGGGGTATGTCCAAAAGGAATGATGTCCGAGTAACTTTCCCTCATCTTTTTCCTTATCAACGGATGGCAGATCAATAAGCAAATGATCGAAACCAAGTTCAACTATATACTCAATGGCATCTTGTTGTAAATAAGGAGGGTTCGTATTGCTGTATTGCATATTCATTTTAACAGGTGAATTAGAAAGTGTTCTAATAACCAGCGCTTCTGCACGAAAATCTGACAAAACACTTTTTAGTGATGCCAGCGTTATTACCAAATCGTCACCAATAGATTCAGGTAAAACGGTGACGAGTTGAGCTGTGAAGAAAAATCTTTTAAGGGTCTGATTTATGGTAAAATTTTCTTTACTGATGTGACCAACACATTCTGTATGGGTACCGTTGCCATGAGGATTAAATGTAATATTTCTAAAATTTACAGAGCCACCCATATTTACTTCACCAACCCAATCACCAATTACCACAGGAGAAACACTCATCGGAGGAACATACCACGCGTTTACGCAATTTTCTCCGGTGTGCAATGGTATCGATATGTCTATTGGCTGAAACAAATCAATTTTATATTCTTTTCCCTTATAAGTAATGGTTGCGAGCATGGGTATTAAATTACAAATAATTTTTGAGCTATATGGTCCGCGAAATGTTTACCCTTTGACGTTAAAGTTATTTGATTTCCATCTATTTTAATTTGTTCCATATTTAATTCAAACTCAAGTTTATTGATTGCAGGAACTATAAAATCAGAAAAATTTTCTGTCAAGTACTCTAGATTTATACCCCATTTGGTCCGTAAGCCTGTAAGTACATATTCATTAAACTGCATTTTTCTAGTTAATACTTCTTCCTGATAAAACGCTGTACCGTTATTTAAGTTTTTTACGTAAAGTGAATTATTGCTAACGTTAAAAGTTCGTTTTTCACAATCATAAGAATGAGCTGAAGGCCCTATTCCTAAATATTTTTTCCCAAGCCAATAAGCAGAATTGTGACGCGAATAACTATCTTTTTTAGCAAAGTTGGAGATTTCGTAATGATCATAATTGTTTGATTCTGCCCAGGCCATAAGAAAATCAAACTGCTCTGTACTCAAATCTTCGTCGGTTAATGGTTCTTCTTTTAATTTTACTCGATGTCCCAATACTGTTCTGTCTTCAACCGTTAGATTATAGCAACTCAAGTGCTCTATATCCAGTTGTACAACGTGTTTCAATGCATCAGCCCATGTTTTAAGATTCTGAAATTTACTTCCATATATCAGATCTACTGTAATATTTTTGAATCCGATGCTTTTTGCCACTTCAACGCAATAAATATTCTGATGCGGCGAATGGGCCCTGTTCATCCAACTTAATTCATCAGGGATAAAACTTTGCCAACCAATACTTAAGCGGTTAATACCTGAGTTGTATAATTCTTGTAGGTATTGTTCAGAAAGATCATCGGGGTTTGCCTCAAGAGTTATTTCGGCGTTGGCAGATAATGAATAATTAATTCTTATTTGTTTCAATATCGAGGAAATTTCCTCAGCACTTAAAACAGATGGAGTGCCTCCACCAAAATAAATTGTTTCTACCTCTTCATCAGACAAAAAACTCTTTCTCAATGCTAGCTCTGAAATCATTGATTCCAGCATAATTTTCTTTCCCTTTAGATTTACAGAGAAATGAAAATCACAATATACACATGCTTTCCTGCAGAAGGGAATATGAAGATAAATTCCTGCCATTGTTCAAAATTACAACTAAATTAAATTAGAGTTTTATCGAATTGGTTATTATTAATTGTAATTTTACACTCTGTAAACTAAATCACACGATGAAAATTTTTCTGACAATAAAAGGAAAAAGTAAAATCAGGTTATCAATAATTTTATTTGCAATATCATTTTTTTCTGCCACAGGGTTTTTTTCTCAAAATAATTATGCTAAAATTTGGACGGATGCAAAAAAATCATTTTTAGATAAAAATTATAAAGAAGCAAATATCGGGTTTACTAAAATTATTCAGGAAATGAAAATATTTTCCGATTCAGCATTTTATTTACGGGCTTGCGGTTACTTTGAATTAGGCGATCTTCACAAGGCAATAACGGATGCCAATAGGTGTGTAAGTTTGAACAAATTTCATCATCAAGGTTATTTTCTCATTGGACTCATAAAGTCTAAAAGTGAAAATTACTCCGGAGCTATTCGTTCGTTTAACCGAGCAATAAAAATTAATCCTGGAAACCCTAAATATTATTTCGATCGCGGTGTAGCATATTTAAGGAATGAAGACATTGATGACGCATTAAAAGACCTTGAAAAAGCCATACAATTAAAACCTGATTATGCACACGCCTATTTTAGCAGAGGATATTGCAAAGATTTAATGGGTAAAACAGATGAGGCAATAGCAGATATCGAAAAATCAATTGAACTGGATAAAAAATATAGCATTGCATACACTGAACTTGCTTTAATACATATCAGAAAAAAAGACACAAAAAAAGCATGCGAAATTCTCAATGATGGGAACAAAAACGGTTGCGTCATCCCTGAAGATATTCTTAAAAAGTATTGTAAATGATGAAAAGAAATTTCATTTTGTTTATTCTTTTAGTTTTGCTTGTTTCATTCAACTCGCTTGCTCAAACTGCTGCTACATTTACCATTGGAGTTCAGACGACACCTGCCGGTTGCTCGAAAGGTAGTGCAAAATTAAATATTCAGGGTGGTACCCTACCGCTGGACATTACATGGAGTAATGGCCAAACTTCAACAACTGTATATGGTCTGGATGCAGGAACTTACCAAGTTACAATTGAGGATGCCGCTCTTAATGATACGATTATTTCTATTTACATAGACTCATTAATCTGTAATCTCCAACCGGAAAATGCATTTTCACCTAATGGAGATGGGATTAATGATAAATGGGATATCAGCAACATAAGCTTATATGATAATTTTCTAATTCAGGTTTTCACAAGGTGGGGACAAAAAGTTTTTGAATCAAAAAGTGATTACGAACCATGGGACGGTACAAGTTTCGGTTCTCCAGTACCTGACGGCACCTACTTCTATATAATTGAATTCAATGACAAATACTTTGGCGAGCAAAACAAACACGGTAGCATAACAATTTTAAAATAAAAATGAGAAAAGGAATATTGAATCTTATTCTGGTATTGTTGTGTTCTAATTTTATTGCTCAACAATTACCAAATTACGCTCAGTTCACACTCAATAAGCTCAGTATAAATCCGGCATATGGTGGCTCGCATCTCGGAATGGAAATTTGGGCAGGAAAAAGAAATCAATGGCTAGGTTTTAATAACGCGCCTGTACAAACATTTGTAAGTTGCACCTATTCTTGGAGAAGAAATTTTAATTATAAAGCTGTTCATTCAGTTGGAGGATACATAGAAGAGGACCGAATCGGACTCTTTACATTCAAATCCGCTCACGCGTATTATTCATATCATTTAAAAATTTCTAAATCCTTTAAAATGGGGTTTGGAATGTTTATAGGTGCAAAAAGTGCTGCAAGTAATACAATACTCAATAATTTGGATGACCCAGCTTTTGTAATACCTGCAAATCCTGTTTTTTACCTTGGACCGGATTTTGTTCCCGGGTGGAGACTTTATTCGCGCAATATGTTTGTTGATGTTGCGGTAAGAAATATTTACGTCAATAAATTAAAACAAGCATCAAAGCAATTTGGTACTCCATCACGTCTAGAAATACAACCTACTTTACTTTTTGGTTACAGATTTCACTCACCAACTAACGAATTTGTTTTTGTGCCAACCATTAAACTACAGGGCGCATACAATCAGATACCACTTACAGATATCAATTTTATAACTTACTATATGAAGCGTGTAGGAGTTGGCGTAACATATAGATTAAATCATACGCTTGCCGCTATGGTTCAGGTTAGAATAAAAAGTAACATCACTTTAGGCTTTGCATATGAGTATTCCATAAGTAATATGAAAAACTATTACCCACACACCACTGAAGCAATTTTTGGTTTTAGCCCTATGATGGGCACAGATTCAGACTTACCAGCCTCCTACAGAGTTGATCTTTGCCCGGAATTTGACTATTGAAATATAGCATACTATTCTAAGATAATCTTAATAGTTTACAAAGGATCATCTTTAATTGTTTCTTTATAATTTCATCAATAAAATTAAGACAGATGCAATCTAAAGTTTTACTCAAAAACTATAAGATAAATACAATTGTTATTTTATCTCAAACAATTTTTTACTTTACAAAAATTAAAGAATAAAAAATTTACGTCGTGTGCAATTGAAACTAAGCAGTTTGGAATGGGATTGACAATTTAATTTTTATTTTTTCTCAAAAAAATAAATTAAGTGTTTAAACATTTGAACTTCAAATAGAGCGAACTTTAAATATAATCGTGGCATCTTTTTTATTTCGTAAATTTACTTTTGTTATGATCAACTGGAATGTAAACCCACCACCCTCTCCTCCGTTTATTGCCTCAATTTTCAATTATTATTTGTCTGATGATCTGGAGGGTTATGCTCATCACGACCAACTTACCATAGAACTTGCCAAAAAATCTCCCGGATTTTTAGGATATGAAAGTTTCAAGAGTGATGGAAGGGGTTCATTCATTAGCTACTGGAAAGACATGGAATCTCTTAGGATTTGGGCAACAAATCCTGATCATATTGAAGCGAAAAAACTTGGAGCAAGCAAATGGTACAAATATTACCACAGCGAAATTGCGGAAGTTACCTCATTTAGATCTCATCATCTAAACTATTAGGATTTCAACCATTTAAACTTTGAAATAATTCGATAAATGAATTCTATACAAATCTCAGATTTACTCGAACTCACCGCAAAACTCATGGAACTTCACGGGGAAAATGAGTTTAAATCTAAAGCATTGAAAAACGCAGCTTATCGCATTTATAAAAACAATCTTGATCTTTCTTTTCAAAGCAAAGCGGAACTGGAGCAAATGGAAATTATTGGTAAAAGTGTGGCTTCTAAAATTATTGAGATCAGAGAATTTGGCTCCACAAAAGAACTTAATTTATTACTTGAAAAAACACCTCCCGGAATAATAGAGAGTCTTGATGTGAAAGGTCTGGGGCCAAAAAAAGTTGCACAACTGTGGAAGGAATTAGAAATTGAAACCATAGGAGAACTATATTATGCCTGCAACGAGAACAGATTAGTAGACCTGAAAGGATTCGGCGAAAAAACTCAATCATCCATTAAAGACAGTATAGAATTTAAGCAAGCTAATGCCGGTAAATTTCACTTCGGGAGAATAATTGTAGAGGCAGAAAAACTAGTAGAAAAACTTAAAGAAGAACTAAAAACAAATTTGATTTCATTGACAGGCGAAATCTATCGCAAATGTGAAGTAATCGATAAAGTTGAAATCCTTATTGGTAAAGAAATCATTTATGAAAATGAAATTGAATTTCCCCTACCATTAGTTTTTTATCAATGTATTCCAGAGAATTTCTATTATGAATTGGTAAAAACTTCATCGACAGAAACTCACTGGAATGAGCTAAAAATCGACAAAAAAAAATCCAATAATTTTAACTCAGAAGAAGATGTTTATTCTGCAGGAAACTTTCCTTATATCATTCCCGAACTACGTGAGGGACTTCATGATTTGGAAATTTTGAAGTCAGAAGCATTTCACAGACCTATTGAGTTCTCAGACCTTAAAGGCACCTTACATAACCACAGTAAATATAGCGACGGACAAAATACCATTGAGGAAATGTCAAAACGTTGTATCGAATTGGGATATTCTTATTTTGGAATTGCAGATCACTCACAAAGCGCATTTTACGCCGATGGATTAAAACCTGAAAGAATTATTGAGCAGCATACAGAGATCGATGAACTCAATAAAAAACTTGCGCCGTTTAAAATTTTTAAAGGAATTGAAAGTGATATTTTAAATGATGGGGAGTTGGATTACGAAGAAGACATTTTAAAAACCTTCGATTATGTTGTAGCGAGTGTGCATTCAAATTTAAAAATGTCTGAAGAAAAAGCTATGTCGAGACTCATTCGTGCTATTGAAAATCCTTACACCACTATTTTGGGGCACCCAACCGGAAGATTATTGCTTTCACGTCCAGGATACCCAATTGAC
>JBKCIQ010000110.1:0-15917 GCA_046302135.1 Bacteroidota bacterium
TTGAACCTTAAATTTATTACAACCGGAAAGGCATTGAAATTATTTTTCATCCTGTTTGCACTTTTTGCATTGTCTTCATTAACATTGATTCTATTGAATCCGTCGTTTGGGTAAATTGAAATTTGTAAAACATCTCCGTCAGAAACTTTAAATTCACTTGTTAGTGTAGAATCAAAATTATTGAAATTATACTTTGAAGGCGTTTTTAACATAATGTTAGGCCTTAAAAAATTACTAATCTTACAAGAAGGCAATGCGAAAAGAGCAAACAGGATGAAAGATAATTTCAATGCCTTCCCGGCTGTAATAAATTTAAAGTTCAATTTTTTATTCATTATTGCTAAAAAACGAAAGCTAAGGTACTAAAATTATCCTTTTCTACGACTCCGTTTTAAAATTGAAAAGTATAAATCTTTAATATCATTTGTTAGTCTCGTATAATGAAAATTTTCATTAGCCCAAATTCTTGATTTCGTGCCGCTGTTGATTTTGTTTTCTGTGTTTTTTATATAATAAACAATATTTTCTGCCATCTTTCTCAAATCTCCAACAGGAGAAATTAGCCCTAAATCGGGTGGTACAATGTCAGAAACACCTCCTACGTTAGTACTTACAACGGGCTTACCTGCAGCCATGGCTTCTATTAAGCTTACCGGGGTACCTTCGTTTAGAGAAGTTAAACAAATAATGTCCGAACCGCATAATGGGTAATCAACATTTTTTATCCAAGATGTAAAAGTTACGGTTGATTTTCTTTTGCTCGAATTGAAATCCGTAAAATCAATAGACTTACTTTTCAAATATTCTTCAATTATGTTTTTTGTTTCACCGTCACCAACTATGAAAAATCTGACGTTTGACCGAACTGTTTTTAGTACCTCTTCAATTACATCTACAAAAAAAACATGGTTTTTTACAGGGGCCAGCCGCCCGATAATTGTAATTACGATTTCATTATCCTCAATAAGATATTTTTTTCTGAATGAATCTCTTTTCTCATCAGTGTCAACATTAAACCTCCCAAGGTCAAAGCCAAGTGGAATTACTTTAATCTTTTCTTCGGGGGCAATATTAAAAGTATGGGCAAGCTCTGATTTTTGTTTGTTTGAAATTGCAATTATTGCATCTGTTTTTTTTGCTAGATAACGTTCAATATTCACGTAAAATGAAGTTTTAACTTTACCAAAATAGGAGTGAAAAACGTGTCCGTGAAACGTATGTATAATAACGGGGACTTTCATTTTGGATGCAGCAAGCCTACCAATTGCCCCTGCCTTGCTGGCATGCGTATGAACTATATCCGGATTGAATTCAGAAATGATTTTCTTTATTTTTCTGTATGCTGTTAAATCGCTCTTCAAGTTAATTTCACGTTTTAATTCCGGGATAATTATTGGTGAAATTCCCAGCTCATCCAAAATAAAATTTGAGCTCTCCTCGTCCTCTTCCTTATCACCGCCAATCAATAAAGTTTCAAAATCAGGAGATAAGTATTTTGTTAAATACCCTACATTGTATGTAGGGCCACCGATGTTAAAACGATTTATTATTCTTAAAACTTTTGGCATCAGCTAAAGGAATTTTCGTTTTTCATGTACCAATGATTAAAAACTAATAAAGCCCATGCCTTTGCGGGGGTGTCTCCCGGGTTATACGAAAATAGTTTCATTTTCAATTTTTCTATTTCTTCGTAGTTGAAAATATCTTGGTGCTTTATGAAGTCCTTTCCCAAATAATGTTTATCAATTTTTTCCTTTAGCTGATTCTTCATCCAGCCGTGAAGCGGTATTTCAAACCCATGTTTTTTCCTGTTAATTAATTCTTTCGGAATTAAGTTTTTAAAGGTTTCTCTCAAAATGATTTTACCTTTCTTACCGTTTGTCTTCATTTCTTCTGGAAGTGAGAATGCCCATTCAACTAATCTGTGGTCTAGAAACGGATTTCTTACTTCAAGTCCGTTCAGCATGCTCATTCTGTCTGCCTTAACAAGCATATCACCTTCCAGTACGAGTTCCATATCTTTAAGTAATATGGAATTGATTCCCTGCTCCTCGTTCAAACCTTTAAGTATATTGTTTCGGATGTCTTTTGAACGAGAAAATTTCTCAGGATAATTCCATAGCATATTGACTTCGGCCTCTGTTGAAATACTTGCAAGTCGCCAATATTGTTCCTTAAAACCAAGTTGTGTTACGCTCCTGAATTTTTCTAGCTGTCGTATTTTATTTCCTAATGCTGAATTTCTAGATGAGCTAAAAATAGAATTGGCAAGTGGACTTAGAAACGATATCATTTTATGCGTGCGGCTGTTTTTTAGAATCCACGCCGCTCTGTGTTTGTTGTATCCAGCAAAAATTTCATCAGCACCATCTCCTGAAAGTACGGCTTTTACATGTTTTTTTGTTTTCTTGCTTAGGATGAAAAAATTCAGTGCTGACGAATCCGCAAAAGGTTCATCTAATCCATTTAAAAAATTGTCTAGCTCGCTTAACATTTCATCCTCATCAATCATGAAAGTGTAATGATTGGTGTTAAAATTTTTTGCTGCTATTTCTGCATATTTACTCTCATCGAACCAGGGGTTGTTTTTAAATCCTAAACAGAAACTGCTTAGATTGGGATTGATACCACTGGCAAGACCGGTAATAATAGTTGAGTCGATTCCGCCGCTTAAAAAACAACCTAATGGAACATCAGCAATCATCCGCTCCTTAACACTTGAGGTCAACAGTTCATACAAAGACTTTTGCTTGTCATTCATAGAATTCGAACTTAATTCATCCCTCAAAGAATAAAATTTTTTCAATTGAAAATCTTTTTCGTTTACAATTGCAAAATGCCCTGCCGGAATTTTATTTATATCCTTAAATACTGTTTCATTTCCTCCGAAATAATTCAATTGAAAATAAATCGAAATTGCATCAAAGTTTAAGCTATTTTTTTTGAGAAAAGTATGTATTGCCCTGATTTCAGAACCAAAAATCAATGACCTTCCATCAAAGAAATAATAAAGCGGCTTTACGCCAAAGCGATCTCTTACCAGATAGATTTCATGATTGCTGATATCATATATTGCGGCCGAAAAAAATCCTCTAAACTCGCTGAATGCTTTCTCTTTTTTTAGCTTAAATAATTCAAGAAAGACCTCCACATCGCCCTTACTTTTAAATTTCACGCCTTTCGACTCTAACATCAACTTTATTTCGAAAAAATTAAAGATCTCTCCGTTAAATACAATTACATATTTTCCACTACTATCAACAAATGGTTGATTTGAATCTTTTGATGTATCAATTATAGATAATCTTGCGTGACCCATGGCTGCTCTATCGCATTTCCAAGTTTCGGAATTGTCGGGTCCGCGATGAGCAATAGATTTAACTGATAAGTCGACCGCAGAAATCAATTCATTAGTTTGGGCGCTTGTAAAAAATATACCTGTTATGCCACACATTTACTAGTGTCAAAATTAATCTAATATCAGATTAAAACTGCCACAGTTAAATTTATAATGTTTTAATAATTGCAATTATTCTTTGTTATTTAAAACAATTTCCTAATTTTGCTAAGTCCTGATAAGGAATCGCCTATGATGTTAGATATTTACGATTTCTACGATAAAATGGAACGGCATAACATCTTGTTGTCGTTTAAAGGCGATATCACATCTGAGTTACTCACCTCCATATTACAGATTATCGAAACGAAAATGGAGGATATGCAGGAAGAACCCAAAGTCAGGAAGAAAGTTTATAATGTTTTAGTGGAATGTCTTCAAAACCTTTATCACCACATGGATGAATCAACTGCTGAGGGTGAAAGGACACGTTCAGCTATTTTCATGATTGGCCGTATAGATGGAGAATACAATATCATAACTGGCAATTATATCCTAAATGAAAATGTTGGGGGATTAAAAAGACGCTTAGATGAAGTAAACGCTTTAACAAAGGAAGAATTGAAAGAATATTACAAGAAGGTTTTGAATAATGGAGAGATGAGCTTAAAAGGCGGCGGAGGATTAGGTATGATAGATATTGCAAGAAAGACGGGGCAAAAGCTTAATTATAACTTCATGGATGTCGACGAAAAATTTTCATTCTTTAACCTAAACATAAAAGTATCACCTAATCAATAAAAATAAGACTATGGAAAAGTACGCAATCGAAGGAACACCAAAAACACCAACAATTAACTTCGACCTTGAAGGTGGGGTTTTAGAGATAAAAGGAAGATCTATTCCTGAAAACTCTATTGAATTCTATAAACCATTGGTAGATAACCTTGAGAAGTATGCTGCAAGCCCAAAGCCTGCTACCAACGTAAATATTCAGTTAGAATATTTCAATACTTCTTCTTCAAAATGTATTTTGGATGTATTCAAAAAGTTAGAGGCCATTCACAAAGGAGGAAGCCAGGTAACCATCAATTGGCACTACGAAGAAGATGATGAGGATATGTTAGAAGCCGGAGAGGATTATCAAGCAATAATCAACGTGCCATTCAAAATGGTCCAAGTAGAAGAGTAATTTTTTAATTTTTGTATCAGCACATTCCAAAATATGGGGTGTGCTTTTTTATTTCTTTAGTTTTTTGTTTTTCAAATGCCTTTTATTATCTCTTCTGGTTTTTTTTAACAAATTTTTATTGAAGGCGTCATTAAGGTTAATTCCTGTCTGATTCGCAAGGCAAAATAATACAAACAATACATCCGCCATTTCGTCTGCAAGGTTTTTTTTCTTGTCTGATGCTTTTTCAGACTGCTCGCCGTATCTTCTCGAAATGATTCTTGCAACTTCACCAACTTCCTCAGTTAGAATTGCCATATTGGTTAGTTCATTAAAATACCTGACACCATGTTGCTTTATCCATGCGTCAACTTTTGATTGGGCTTCTGATATTTCCATAGTAGAAAGATAATCAATTTTTACAGTTTGTTACTTTACATGATGTGAGGTTAAGAATTACTTGTATTAACAAGCGCATAGTTTTAAATTTACTTGGTCTTTACGATAGGATGATAAATTTTAAACAAATTCTAATTTTACATTTGGGACAATTAACTAAATAAACAATATGTTTTCAAGAAGGAAATTTATAAAAACCTCGGCGGTACTTACGGGGTTATCATTAATAGACAAGACCGAAGCAATGTCGGTAATTGAAAACGTTCCGACCAAGACGAATAAACCTGTTGTAATTTCTACCTGGAAGTTTGGTTTAGAAGCGAATGAAGCCGCATGGAAAGTATTGTCTCAGGGCGGAAGAGCACTTGATGCAGTTGAGCAAGGTGTAAAGGTACCTGAAGCTGACCCCAAAAATCAAACAGTGGGCTTGGGAGGTCGTCCTGACAGAGACGGAAAAGTTACTCTTGATGCTTGTATTATGGATGAGCTCGGTAACATTGGTGCCGTAGCATGTCTTGAAAATATTATTCATCCAATTTCGGTGGCAAGATTAGTAATGGAAAAGACTCCTCACTGGATGCTTGTTGGTGAAGGAGCATTGCAGTTCGCACTTTCCCAGGGATTCAAAAAGGAAAATTTACTTACTCCTGAATCTGAAAAAGAGTGGAGAGAATGGCTTAAAACTTCTCAATACAAGCCTCAAATCAACATTGAAAATCACGACACCATTGGCATGTTGGCCCTTGATGTTAATGGGAATTTATCGGGAGCATGTACTACCAGTGGAATGGGATATAAAATGCGAGGTAGAGTAGGAGATTCTCCAATAATT
Organism: Bacteroidota bacterium; assembly: GCA_046302135.1. GTDB lineage: Bacteria > Bacteroidota > Bacteroidia > B-17B0 > Aurantibacillaceae > AM-1111. Next base: position 5,740 of record JBKCIQ010000110.1, read on the forward strand.
GGAGCAGGACTGTTTGTAGACAACGAAGTGGGTGCCGCCACAGCGACAGGACATGGCGAAGAGGTGGTAAGGGTTGCGGGTAGTCATTTGGTTGTTGAATTGATGAGGCAGGGAAAACGCCCCAAAGAAGCATGCAAACTTGCAGTAGAACGTATTATGAAGTACAGAAAAAATAAAATTCCGGAAATTCAGGTAGGCTTTATCGCTATTAACAAGTTTGGTGAGTGCGGAGGTTATTGTATTCACAGTGGCTTTCAATACGCCGTGCAGGATCAAAGCGGAATAAAGCTTGTTGACGGTGAGTCTGCAGTAAAGTGAATTTGCCTACTGGTATAATTTGGCGGCTTTTTTATGTATAACTGCAATATCTTTTACCAAAGATTTTGGTTCAATTACTTTTACAGCATCAGCATATGAAAGTATGATGCTTTTTAATTCGGGATTAATTGAAACAAAGAAACTGAAAATAAATCCTTTTGCATTTTCTGAAAGGAGTTTTTGTGAATGATGAAGTGGCAATCTCTGTATGTATTTACCCATAAATTGGTTGAAATGTAAAATAACTTCCTTAGGCGATTCTTTTGTGTAAATAATACCGATTGTGTCTGAAAAAACTCCTGCTGGATCTATTTTTTTATCTCTTTCAAATTTCTTCGCGTTTACTTCAAGTGATAAAATCCTATCAAATCCAAATGTTCTAAATTCTTTTTTCCCTTCCAATTTCCCCCATACATACCACCTACCTCTGTATTCCTTAATTAAATAAGGCTCTAAAATATATTTTTTTGGTTCGTTTGAGTCGAAAGACTGATGTGTTATACAAATTGTTTTAAACTTTTTTATTGCTTCCAGCACACTTTTTATGTGTTCCGATCCTTCAAATAGCCCGGCATTTTCCATCTGAACATATTGCATGGTGTTCTTTCCGCTTTTAATGCTATCCATGAGCACGCCTGCCGTGTCATTGATAGATAATAATCGTAGAAAAATATTCATATTCGGACCTTCTAAATTTTCTATGTAATATCCTTTGTCTTTAGGATTATATTTTATCTCTACAGAAAATTCAGTACGAATCTGTTCTATGTATCTTTGTAATGTTCTTACAGATACCTCAAAGCCTTCCTCGTGTAAAAACTCACTTAATTGATTAAAATTTATTCCGGGTCGTCTGGAAATTCTTTCAATAATAATCTGATAACATTTGAAAATGCCTTGTTTTGACATAGTTTTTAGATATAGAAGAATCAGTAATCTGCTTTTATGAATCGTTTTATTACAATATTTTGGCCACGACGAATTTTTAAATAATAAATGCCTTGATTTAAAAAATCGGTCTTTATTATATTTCCTTTTTCTGCCGAAATATTTTGTCCTAGGCAATTTAAAATTTCGATAGATTCAATTGGAGTACCGGAAGTTTTTACTTCTATGAAATCTTTTCCAGGATTAGGAAATAGGTCAATGTTACTATTGTTGTTTAACTCTGACAAGCCAACACTACTGCAAGTTAAATCGTTAATATATTTCCAAATGTCATTATTCAAAAGGAAAGGAACGTCGGAGCTGTCTGGCGCGTCGCCCATACGTATCCAGACTAGATTCTGGCTCGGTACAATGTTAATGAACTGTCCATTCTTCCCAATTGCTGATATCATATCCTGCGGCGCGTCAGTAATCATTTGTCCGGGAAAAACCAGCTGAGAAAACGGCACCATAAAATCTGAAGAACCATTGAGCCACCATAAATACCCGTAGGCCTTATTAAGGGTTTGGGAACTGTGAGTCATCTGATAAAAGTAAACTGAATCAGTTAATATTTGATTTCCATTCCAGTTACCATTATTAAGGATCAATAAGCCGAATCTTGCCATGCTTCGAGCATTGCTAACAAAAATGTTATTATAACCTGAAGGGTAAAACATTCCTGTCATTCCAGTTGGTGTTTTTAACTTTTGTGTTAGATATTGATTCAACGTTACGCCTGTGGCAATATTAATCACAGAGTCGAGTAGTGTGTATGGACCATTATGGTAGGCCCATCTTGTTCCTGCATCTGCTTTGTATATTAAACAAGTGTCCAAAGTGCAGTAATGATCAGGAACCAAATCGTCTAATCCACTTGTCATGGAAATCAGATTTTTTATTTTTATTTTTTCTTCTTGTGCTTGAGTACAACTCGTCCATCCGTTACCTAGATAATTTGAAACCGTATCATTGATATTGAGATGACCTTCCTGCTGAGCTATGCCAACCATAAAAGAGGTGAGTGTTTTACCTGCACTAGCCCAATACCATTGTGTTGTTGCTGTGTGATTTCCAAAATATTTTTCAAGCACAATTTTCCCGTTCTTCAGTAGAATAAAAGATTTTGTATTTGACGAATCCAGGAAGGCATACATGCTATCTATTTTGTTTTGGCACCAGCCTAACGACTGAGGGGATATGGTGTCCCAAGTATTTCCTACTACGGGTGGGAAATAAAGTTGCTGACTTAAAAATAGCAAAGGGATAAAGAAAATAGTGAAAAATAATTTTTTCATAAGGTTTGAAGTTTACTAACGGGAAACATTTGTAATTCCCAGTTCTTGTTTTTGTTCGTCGCTTATTTGAGATGGTGAATCTATCATTACATCTCTTCCTGCATTATTTTTGGGGAATGCAATAAAATCCCTTATGGAATCTGCACCGCCGAATAAACTGCAAAGCCGATCAAACCCAAATGCAATTCCTCCGTGTGGTGGAGCACCATATTCGAAAGCATTAAGTAAGAAGCCAAATTGTTTTTCGGCTTCTTCTTTGGTGAATCCGAGGACAGAAAACATTTTACTTTGCAGAACTTTATCGTAAATTCTTATTGAGCCACCTCCAACTTCAACACCGTTTATAACCATATCATAGGCGTTTGCCTTAACATTGCCCGGTTCCTTATCTAGCAAGCTGATGTGTTCAGGTCTCGGTGATGTGAAGGGATGGTGTTTTGCAACCCATCTTCCACGCATCGATTCAGGTAAGTTGGGATCACCTTCATTCCATTCTAAAAGTGGAAAATCAATTACCCACAAACAGGAAAATTTATTTTTATCTCTTAATCCAAGGCGCGAGCCCATCTCCAAACGCAGTTCGCTGAGCGCTTTTCTTGTTTTATCTTCCGCCCCTGCTAGGATCAAAATTAAATCCCCCGGTATTGCATTAAATTTTTCAGCCCAAATCTTTAATTTTTCTTCATTGAAGAATTTATCCACTGAAGATTTTAATGATCCGTCTTCGTTATATCGAACGTAAACAAGTCCATTGGCTCCAATTTGCGGACGCTTAACAAACTCGGTTAATTCGTCAATTTGTTTTCTGGTATAATTCGCTGTGCCCTGTGCACAAATCCCCACTACTAACTCCGCATCATCAAAAACTTTGAATCCGGATTCACTCAAAATGTTTTCATTTTTACCTTTTAGTTCAACAAATTTCATAGCGAACCTTGTATCCGGCTTGTCATTACCGTAATAACGCATAGCGTCATCATAACTCATTCTCGGCAGTTCACCAATTTCAATACTTTTAACAGATTTAAAAAGATGTTTAACTAATCCTTCAAAAGTATTCAGGATATCTTCCCTTTCAATGAAACTCATTTCACAGTCAATCTGAGTGAATTCAGGTTGTCTGTCTGCCCTTAGATCTTCATCCCTAAAACATTTTACAATTTGGTAGTACCTGTCAAAACCGCTCACCATTAACAATTGTTTAAACGTTTGAGGTGACTGAGGGAGTGCATAATATTGACCCTGATTCATTCTTGATGGTACTATAAAATCGCGCGCCCCTTCCGGTGTGGATTTAATTAAAACCGGTGTTTCAACTTCTAAGAAATTTAGATGATCAAGATAATTCCGTGTCTCTATTGCCATTCGATGTCTTAACTCCAGGTTTTTTCTTACTGCATCACGTCTAAGGTCCAGAAATCTAAATTTCATTCTTAATTCATCTCCACCATCTGTTTGATCATCAATTGTAAACGGCGGCACCGAAGAAACGTTGAGTGTTTTTATTGCTGAAGGAATTATTTCAATATCTCCGGTTAGAATTTTATCGGTTTTGGAATAGCGTTCACGCACAACTCCCGAAACACTGATTACATATTCCCTTCCAAGCGATCTTGCTGTTTCAATTACTTCAGCTGAACAATTTTCAGATTCAATCGTAATTTGCGTAATTCCATATCTGTCCCTAAGGTCAATCCATATCAGGGAGCCCTTATCTCTTATACCTTGTACCCATCCGCTTAATACCACCTTTCTTCCGGTATCATTTATTCTTAATTCGCCACATGTGTGTGTTCTTAGCATACATAAAAATTTTCACTTGTAAAAGTAATTATTTTGAAAGTAAAAAAGTTGATTTGATCAAAAAACAACGTAGTCCTGAGGATTCAATGGGTTTCCGTTGAACCAAAGTTCAAAATGTAAATGCATACCGTTACTTGATTCCCCTGTGTTACCAATTATGGCAACGGGCTCTCCGGCTTTTACATAGTCTCCAACTTTTTTGGTAAGATCTGAGTTGTGCTTGTATATACTGATAATGTTGTTGCTATGCTGTAATTGAATAACATATCCATCAGAGGTGGAATATCCGGCAGAAACTACAGTACCATCCATGGTTGCTTTAATGATTTCGTTTTCTTTTCCTGCAATATCAACTCCATAATGACCTTGAGCAAGGTTAAAAGAATTGGTGACCATCCCTTTTACAGGAGTGAAAAAGAAAAAAGAAGTGGAATTGTTTACAGGTGTAGATTTATCCTTAAGATATAGTTTGTACCTATCTCTTAACTCCATTTGCAACCTTAACGCAGAATCGTTTGGACCCGGGGTTAATTTAATTTTGGAATAATCTACAGTAGAATCTCGTTTAAGTGATTCCGCAAGGGGAGTGTTTTTTCCCTGTATTACATTTAGTAGATTTTTTAGGTAGGCATCTTTCTTTTCTATTTCTTCGTTAATATCGTTAAGTTTAGACTGAATACCTATCAAAGAATCTTTTACACTTACATCACCGTAACCTGGAATGTATTCCCTTAATGGGGTAGCGCCAACGAGAAAAATTGAGATAACTATAAAGAAAATAAGAAGCCCAAGAAAGGCAGTTGCCAACTTTATTGGAGTAATACGGACAGAAAATTTTTCTTCAAACAACTCGTCGTTTAGTAAAACTAAACGATGTTGAACTTTGAATGAGGAAAAAAAGTTTTTTTTACTGTTATTGCTCATTTTTCGGCTTGAAATTTACTCAATAATCAACAAAATCCTAACATGAATAAAGGTAAATTCAAGGAATTATTCAAAGTATTTAATTTTCAAGATTTTTAATACTAAATTTACTCTTTTGGCGTTAATGTTTCCGAACGTAATATTTCTTCGGTTTTTTAATTCTACAGTGCAAAAATCAGCCTATAAAATGTCTTTTAATTCCTTGAAAAATATAAAATTAATATCCATTAAGCTGTTTTTACCTTTTCTTTTTCTTTTTTCATGTACCAATAAGAAAAACACTCTTGTTACGCGAACTTTCCATAATATAACATCTCGGTACAATGGTTATTATTGGGCTACTGAAAGTATTAAGGATGGTCTATTCAAAATAGATCAATCTTATAAGGACGATTTTTCCAAAACCTTACCGCTATTTATTTATCCTGATAACGTAACATGTAAAACCATTTTCCCGGAGATGGATAAGGCAATAAAAAAATCCTCACTTGTTATTCAGAGACATGCAATTCAGGATAAGAAAACAAAACAGGAAGTTCCGGGTGCTGTAAAGTGGATTGATGATAACTGGATAGTTATCGGGCAGGCACATTTTTACAAAAGAGAATTTTTTTCAGGTGTTGAAATTTTCGAATACGTTGCCAAAACCTATAAGAGCAAGCAAAAGTATGAGGCCAAATTGTGGTTAATTAGAACCTTTAATGAGATTGGCACCCTATCTCAGTCTGAACCAATTATCGCCGATTTAAAGAACGACAAAAATTTCCCGAAACAATATGAGCAGGATCTGAATGCATTAGTTACTGAATTTTACATAAAGCAGGGGTTGTATGATGAAGCAATTAAATCACTTGAGAAAACCATTCTACTCACCAAAAACAAAAAAAAGAAATCACGGTATACTTTTATAATTGCTCAATTGCTTGAGTCCAAAAAAGAAAATAAAAGAGCAATTGCGTATTTCGATAAGTGTATTGCAACTAAACCAGGCTATGAAATGCTCATTCAGGCGAAAATTAAAAAGAGTAGGTTGTATGACGGTAAAGACTCAAAATCAAAGGGTGTAAAACAGGAATTGTTGAAAATGGCCAAGGATCCAAAAAATGAAGATTATCTTGATATTATTTATTTTACTCTAGGTGAACTGGAGGAGAAGTCCAACCAAATGGAGCAGGCGATGTCTTATTATAAAAAATCTGCTCACAGCAGTGTTAATAATAACAACCAGAAAGCGGCATCTTATCTTAAGTTGGCTGATTATTCCTTCGATAAAACAGAATATGTAGCCGCAGGTTCATACTATGATAGTGCCGTTGCTGTGTTGGATAAAAAACATCCGGAATATGAAAGTATAGTGAATAAACAAAAGAATTTAAGTTCGCTCATTTCCAACATTAACACCATAAAAAATGAAGATAGTTTACAGGTAATTGCAAAATTAGATTCAGTTTCAAGAATGAAGCTGATTGATAAATTAATTAAAGCAGTGGAGGAAGAAGAGGAGCGTAAAAAGGAAGAATTAGAAAAGTTGAAGGAGCAAAATCAGAATATTTCTTCGAACAATAATCAAAATAATGGAAATAACTCGTCTCAGAATTTTACGGCAGGTGAATGGTATATGTATAACCAACAGACTAAAGCATTTGGGGTAAATGAATTTGTAAAAAAATTTGGCAATAGGAAACTAGAAGATAATTGGCGGCGTAGTAATAAGCAGAGTTCAACTGAATCACTGGCAGTTGATTCAAATGAAGACGATTCAACATCTGTGAGCAATGGTCCAAAAACAAATGATAAAACCAAGCCCGACTATTATCTTAAGCATTTACCCCTGACTAAAGAAAAAATGGAACAGAGTGAAACCAAAATACTGGAAGCATATTACCAGCTAGGATCCATTTACAGGGAGGCCTTAAACAATCACGTTAAGGCCATAAACGCATTCGATGAACTGAACAATAGATTCACGGGCAATAAGTATGAGGCAAACACCTATTATCAGTGCTACAGAATGTGTTTACAGGATAAAAAAAATTCTGAAGCTGAAAAGTATAAATCCTTGCTGTTAAAAAAATATCCTGATAGCGATTATGCCAAAATTCTAAAAGATCCTGATTTTCAAAATACCGTTAATGCAAAGAAAAGTGAAATTGAACAATTTTATGCAGAGGCATATAATTTGTATACTGAAAATAAAATTTCCGAATCTTTGGATAAGTGTAAATCGGGATTAGAAAAATATTCTAAGAGTGAATTTGGAGGTAAGTTTTCATTAGTCAGGGCTTTGTGTATTGGTAAAATTCAGGGAATGGACAGTATGGCTGTTGCATTGACTTCTATCATTTCAAAATATGCAAAAGATTTACCTGTAAAAGGAAAAGCGCAGGAACTTCTTGATTATATCAACCAGAAAAAAGGTAAGAACTCTACAGGTCCCAACCAAGAGCCAGAAATGTATAGTTTTAATGAGGGAGCAGAGCATTATTGGGTTTGTCTCCTTCCTAAAGAATACAATGGAGAAAATAGTTTTAAGTCAAAGCTATCGGATTACAATGGTAAATATTACAGTAATGCTTCCTTGGAAGTAAATTCAGTACAGTACAATCAACAGGGGTTGGTTTTTGTCAAAAAATTCAAAGACAAGACAGCGGCTATGGCGTTTTTTGAAGGGCTCGAGGAAAACAATGAACCTTTTGATGATGCAGCGCTGGCAAAAAATAAATCATTCATTTTTATATTTTCACAAGAGAATTTTCAGAAGATGATTCAGCAAAAAAAATTGACTGAGTACATAGATTTTTTCCAAAAGAAATATCTGCCTGGCTTACAGAAATAATTGGTTATTTTTTATAGCTGAGATTTCAATTTGAAATCAAATTTGTCCGGGCTAATTCCTGGCATCTTGAATTGATGGCGTGTAATTGTTTTTCTTTATTTTTAAAAACTTCGAGCATCTATTTTTACTTTAAATTTTGAGAAGGTGTTTTTGTATTTATTCATTTTTAATTGTTTTATAAAAGAATTGATTAAAAATTATTGGGATGTGATAAATCTAATTGAAAATTAAATGAAAAATTTGGCAGAATTATTTTTTACCTTATTTTTGTTATGGTAATTTTGACACTGTGTAAATAAAAAACTCAAGGGTTTAAAAATTGCCACTAAATTATTGTAAACTTTTTTTAAAAAACCATGAAAAATATTACAGTTTGTTTATTGCTAGCTATTTGTTCCATTTCGGGAGCACTTGCTCAAAGAATTAATTTTGTTCAGTCGAAATACATTGAGTATCACCCAGATCATCAATTATGGGACGATTGGCCTGATAAATGGTCTAATTTAGATGCTGACCACACTTTCAGCATGCGCATAAGTGAGGAGGTTAGAGGAAAAGTATACAACGTAGTTATAACTAAAAACGGGCAAACATTAAGTGATCTTCATGTTAGATATGACGCAACAAAAACCGCTGAAGTTAGGGAAAGTTGGAAAAACCCTTATGTAAATTGTTATTACGATAAAAATAACGACTACATATATGCTGAAAATGTTTCTTTGGAGCAATTATCTAAAGATTCTGAACCATGGAAAAATCATGACAGTAAAATATACCTGTGGATATTCAGCCAAAACTATGGTATCGCATTGAGATAGGATAAAGGTGCGATAATCTCTATAATATTACTGTTTTAATTATTCTCTTTAATTATTTTTTTTGTCTTAAAACTGATTTTTAGTTTTTCAAAAATTATCTTCGACCATATAAATCTATTTAATTTAATTGGGGTGTAAGCACACCCTAAACGAAATTTTTCTAAAATGAGGAAAAACTCGCACAGGCAACTGCGCAATAATCATTGTTGTTAGATTTTTAATTGAGATTGCATTTGCACCGCTTGCAGGGTTAAGTAAATAATACAAGTAACTCTTTAATCCGTATTGGGTTCAGCTTTTCCTAGCAATGACATTGTATTACCGCCATAAGTAACTGAGGTTATATCGGAAGCAGTTGTTCCCGTTTTAGGTCTGGTGTTAGCACTTACGAGAATAATTCTGTTTGAATTTTCTTATTGTGAATTAATTTGATTTGATTTAAATAATTTAATTATTCAACCAATGATTTCAGTTAAACATAGATTAAAACAAGTCATTCATGGTTTTTGATGCAAATTTTATGTGTGTAACAAAAAATTTCATTTTAGACGGTGCCAGGTGATTTTTACCTTATAGTTTTTAATTAAATTTATAGCTCTAACTCAATTTTAGTGATGGTTGATGAAATTTCTATTTTTACGAGCCCTGCTCTTAATAAAGAACTTAATAAATATGCCAGGCGCAAGCAGATTAAACCGGGCGATACCTTGATTAATCCGGGTGATGAAATTTTATTTATACCTATTTTGTTAAAAGGGAGTATCCGTATTTTGAGGCAGGAAGAGAATGGAAAAGAAGTTTTTTTGTATCATCTTTCGCCGGGACAAACTTGCGCAATGTCACTTACATGTTGCCAGGCAGGAAGAAAAAGTATGATTCGTGCAGTAGCAGAAGATGATGTGGACATAATACAAATTCCTGTAGAAGTTACTGACAGTTGGTATGAATTCCCTGAATGGAAATCTTTTATAAGTAACAATTACAGCAAGCGCTTTGCCGAGTTGTTAGATGTGATCGATTTGATTGCTTTTAATAATATGGATAAACAATTATTGCATTATCTTCAAGAGAGAACACGAGTTCTCAATTCAAGTATTTTGGAAATTACACATCAGCAAATCGCTGATGAACTGCACTCACACCGAGAGGCAATAAGTAGGCTTTTACGCAACATGGAGCAAAAAGGTATTGTTAAGTTGGGCCGAAATTCTGTAGAATTGGTTTGATTTACCATTTATCCAACAAATGTTACAA
>JBKCIQ010000111.1:0-12745 GCA_046302135.1 Bacteroidota bacterium
GGACCAAGCTCAGACAGTATACTCTGGGAAACTACATCATCCGGAATTTTTGGAACACCAATATATATTGAAGGGAACTATCTGGTGACAATGAGGTTTCAAAGTACCACCAATGCACCTGTAGAATGTTTCGATTTAAACACCGGGAATTTATTATGGAGTGTTGACGTTACAAATTCTACTGGAAGGTCACTTCCTGTGGGTCTTCGCGACAATAGAGTTTTTGTGATGAGATATACTGAAAGTCTGAACGATTCACTTTATGCCCTAAATGTATCTGATGGTTCGCATATCTGGACATCAAATGTAAATGTTGCTACTTACATAACGGAATCAGGCGTTTTTGATTCGATTGGCAACTTTTATATTATGGGGAATTTGAAAACCTACAAAATAAACCCTGCAAATGGTCAAATGATTTGGCAAACTTCAACGGTGCCTTTGGCTTCAGGTAGCGGAGAAATGTCAATCAATCAGTCTAATAATACCGGATATACATTGGAGAACATGAACGGTATTTCTTATGTATGGGCCATTGATCTTGTTAACGGACAAAAGAAGTATTCTCATGTTGTATCACAATTACAGCCAGGAGGGAATTTACCACAATCAGCTTTGATGGTCGGAAGGAACGGTGTAATATATGTTCAACTGACTGAAGATAATGTAGCAGCACTTTCCGATAATGGCACTCAATTAAATTTATTGTGGCAAACTAAAATTTATGGTAATAGTTCATTCAGTACGATGTGTGTTGGATCAGACGGCTCGATTTATGCGCCATCCAATGGAAAAATCTTTCGTTTAGATCCTGTTACAGGTGTTGTTAAGGATTCATCTGTTTCTATTACGCAAGGAGGATTTTATTCTCCAAGGATTTCAGCTACTAACAACAATATGATCTATGCAACAAATGGAGAAAATGGTGTGTATGCTTTTGACCTCTCCTTAAACTTGTTGTGGTCTGATGTTTTAAATTTTACAAATACTTCCGGTGTTTGCTTTGCGGCCAATGGACTTGCTGCTGTTTCAGGAAGCAACAAAATCAGAGTTTACACGCCAACAATTACCACGGGGACTTATGAAGTAAATGATGCTATTGCGAGGGTTTATCCAAATCCGGCATCTTCTTATTTTATGCTGGATGTTGGCCCAGAATTCTTCGGAAGGAATTACCATTTAAAAGATATTGAAGGGGGCGAAATTAAAACAGGAATTGTATTCAAAAATACAATTATTCAATTGGACGAATTTTCTCAAGGTTTATATTTCCTGCGGATTGATGGAGTTAATCAAACATTCAAAATAATTAAACATTAATCCATCGATTAATAACAAATCAAATAAATAGAAAATATTATATTGCGGTAAATCATTTAAATCAAATTGAAAAAAGTCATTTAACAATATTCTATCAAATGAATTGTCCTTCGAAGAAACTTCAAATAAAGCATTAATAATTAATCTAAAAAAAAAATAAGTATAAGCATAACCTAAAAATGCCGCCACGGCATAAAACCGGAAAATAAAATGAAAAAAATCTACTCAATGTTATTACCAGTGCTTTCCGTTATAACCCTAAGCAATGCACAAGTATGCGACACAACTGGTAATGTAATAATTTATTCCAATTATGAAGGAGGAATTTTAAATATCAATGTTGATCAAAACATTCCAAATATAAAAATTGGGGTAGTAACATATGAAGCAGTACGCATACAAATTACTGGTCAATATTCCGCAAATGTAACTGAGCTGCGATATGCGGGATACAACGGAACAAATGATAATTGCAACCTTGGAGTAAATTCAGTAACGGTAAGCGGAGTACCTACAAACGCCTACAACATAGTAAGCTTTCCTTTGGCTGGTTATTCAAATGTTAATGGAGATCCGAATATTGTTTGTAACTACAGTTGCAGCAGTACCACTAGTCAGGGGGGATGCAATACACCCGACCAGCTCGTATATTATTTTTTAAATGCCTTTGGCGGAACATTCCGTTATCATGATACTCAGTACAATTGCTGGAATAATTCCGCAGGCTACAATGTATCCGCAGGCGGAAATTGCTGTATAGTACCAACCACTTTAGGTTTGGAAAACGTTAGTACAAAGAAGGAAAAATATTTTTTTCCTAACCCATCTAAAGACGAGTTAAATATTCGCTTTTATACAAACGCAGATGTTCATGAAGTTGAATTATTTAACATGCTAGGAGAAAAAGTACTAGAAAGAAGTTTTTCGTCTGAAACAGAAAAAGCGAAAATAGACTGTAGCGAACTAACCAAGGGAATGTATCTCTTGAAATTAAAAGAAGGTTCAGTTAGTTCAGTAGAAAAAATAATTATTGAATAGTAAATAAAAATTTCTATCTCGATTATTGGTATGGAAAACAATTTTCGAAAACCTAAAAATAATTTCATTTTTATTTATCACATAAAATTCAAAATGACATTTTAAATGAAACAGTTTCTTGATCATTTTCGTTTAAGTTATTTTATTTTTAGGGCTAATAATTCTTTTTTATACATTAAAAAACTTGGAAGGGTTAATTTATTCCGTGTTGTAAATTTTTCAATTTTTTGTAGTCACTGCGTTGTATTTATTTTTCTATTCACTTACTCTTCCTTTGCACAAACAACGCCTCCACATTATAATCATATTCCGGCAAATTCTGGCACGAACAATATTTTCTTTCATACTTCACTCACACAAAAATTCCAATTTATTTACACTCAGAATGAAATAGCCGGAATGACTTCTCCCGTTACTGGACCAATTTTTATAGATACAATTTGGTTTAGGCATGGTGGTGGGTCTTCAACTTTATTTACAGTTCTTAGTAATTTTACAATAAGATTGGGACACACCACACTTACTGCCCCAACGCCACATTTCAATTCTAATTTTAATGTAGGTACTCCCCAAACTGTTATGTCTGTTGCTAATTATACCTATACACCTCTAGTTGGCGCATGGAATGTTACATCAGATAATTGGACATACATAAAATTGCAGACTCCATTTTCTTACAATTTCATTGATAACCTCTGCGTGGAGTTATCTTTTTCTGCATCAAGCGGACTTATTATTGGAAATTACGCCAATAACGGTGGAGTTCCTATTACTCAATACACTGGTAACTTTTCAGATACTGTGGCTACAAGCACTACGGCACGACCAGTTTTTGGGATTTCACCGGGAGGTTGTGCTCTGCCTAATTTACAACTTGGTCCGGATTTATCATTTTGCAACCAGACTTCATATACGATTTCTGCTAATCAGCAAAATCCGGGAACAACTTATAGTTGGTCAAATGGTTCCAATTCTAATTCATTAATTGTAAATACGACCGGATTGTATTGGGTAAGTGCAACGAATTCATGCGGTACGGTTACGGATTCAATACAAGTTGAGTTTAACAGCAGTCCGCAGGTGAATGCTGGTAATGATATTGTTGTCTGTGCCGGACAAGCTATTCAACTAAATGGTAATGTAAGCGGAGGGAATTATTTGTGGACACCGTCACAGGCATTGTCTTCAAATTCCTTATTGAATCCGCAAGTTGTTGGAGTACCGCCACCCTTTTACGTACTTAGTTCCTCACAAAATGGTTGTACATCAACAGATACTGTCCTCATAACAGTATTTCCAACCCCAACCGTGTCTGCTGGTGCCGACATTAATGCAAGCGCGGGAGATACCATCACATTAACAGGCACTGGTAACGGGAATTTTTCATGGAGTCCCGCCCAAGGTTTTAGTTGCACCACGTGTCCCAATCCCGTTATGATAGCTTTAGAGACATCGTCCTACGTACTGACGGTAACCGATAGCAATGGTTGTTTTAAAACAGATACGGTTTTTTTATTGGTGGAAGGAACCTGCGAATTAAAAATACCTAATGTTTTCACGCCGAATGACGACGGATTAAACGAAGAAATACGTTTTGATAACGCTTGCATAAAAAAAATGGAACTTATGATTTTTAATAGGTGGGGAGTAATGGTATATGAAAGTAATGTGATACCTGTAATTTGGCAACCTGAAAATTTGAATGACGGAGTATATTACTATTTGATTAAAGCAATTTATGTGAATGATAAGTCGGTTGAAAAATCCGGATATATACAGTTGATAAAGTGAGTAGGGCACAACCTAATAGTTAATCAATACTGCTTCTAATTCAAATGGGAAATATTTTGTATTAAATATCAGCATTAGGTAATCGCTTATAGTTTTGAGATTAGACAAGGGTTGTTGTTTATTTTGGATGGATGTTGAAAGTAAAAAAAGACTGAATGAAAAAAGCAATAATAATCGGAGCAACTTCTGGAATTGGTAAAGAACTTGCAAAGTTATTGGTAGAAAATAATTACAAAGTTGGTGTAACCGGGAGGCGATTTGAAATTCTTAAAGAATTAAAAAATGAAAATCCAAGTTCATACTTTCCCAAAATAATAGATGTAACAGATACAAAAATTTCAGTTGAAAAATTGGAAGAGCTGACAACTGAACTTGGTGGACTTGACTTATTGATTATAAGTTCAGGTACGGGTGACCTAAATGTAAAACTTGATTTCGAAATTGAAAAAAGAGCTATTGAAACAAATGTAACAGGTTTTACTTGCGTTGCAGATTGGGCTTTCAATTACTTTGAAAAACAAAACTCGGGTCATCTTGTTGCAATTAGTTCTGTTGGCGGACTTCGCGGAAGCAGAGGCGGTCCGGCTTATAGTGCTTCTAAAGCTTATCAGATAAATTATTTAGAAGGATTACGTCAAAAAGCTTTTAAAATGAATTCACAGATTTTTGTAACCGACATTAGACCTGGTTTTGTAGACACTGCAATGGCTAAAGGCGAAGGTTTATTTTGGGTTTCTTCAGCTGAAAAAGCATCGAAACAAATTTTTAATGCCATAAAAAAGAAGAGGAAAATCGTTTATGTTACAAAACGTTGGAAACTAATTGCAATAATTTTAAAGTATATTCCAAGGCAGATTTATGATCTTATATAGTTCGGATTAAAACCAAATTGATTTTAGTATTTCAAAATTTTTAAAATAGCGTTAATTTCATCAATAGACGAATTCAAAAAAATATCGGTAGACTCCGCTTTAAGGGAAATTGTTTCTTTTTGAACTTTTTTCCTTTTTTCAAGAATTTAAAAAATTTATAGAATTTTACTAATAGGCCGTTTTGCTGTAATAATTTTAAAATTGATTTTTAGGAATTGTTAAATTAAATTTGTGTTCCTTTTGCAATTTTTTATTTTTCAATTGTAATTATATTTATTTCAGAACTATGCTTACAGATAAAATTTTGATACAATTTGAAATTTGTTTATTTTTAAGTTCGAATATTTAAAGGAAGTTACTACTAAAAATAATTGTAACCCACCAATTTTTCTTATGAAAAGTAAAATAATTATACTCAGCATTTTTTTAAAGTCTTTAGGAGTAAATTCACAAACAATTTTATCTCAAGATTTTGAATCGCCCTTGGTTGGTTGGGCAACAGATGGCATCTTAACTAATACTCAAAACTCAATAAGTCCATTCGGTGGGGCATTAATGTTATCCTTAAATGCTAATGGATATCTTGAGTCACCAAGTTTTAATTTACCTTCAGGATCAAAATATGTATCCTTTTGGCTTAATTCCAATATGACAGGAACCGACATTAATATTATGCTTTCACAAAATAATTCTCCAATTCTTAATTTGGGAAATTTTCAAAATGGTAGTTTATCGTGGTCTCAAAAAGTATTAAATATACCTGTTGGTTATACCGGTAGCAATTACTCTATTTTATTTGAAGTTCCGTTAAATGCACATTCCTTACATAGATACTACTTAGATGATATCAAAGTTGAAGTTGGTCAAGCGCCAACATCAATTATAGAAAATACTCAATTATTAGATGGGATTTCAGTAATTCAGGAACGTGGTAATGAAAATAAAATTATAGTTAAAACAACTTCTAACATTTCAAGTTTAGATTTTAGTTTATTTGATATAAATTGTAAGCAAGTGTTTTCTATTAAAGATTATGAAATTAGTAATAGTGAACAAGTAATAGATATACCAAATCAAGGCAGTGGAATTTATATTTTGAATCTTGAAAAAGGTAATAGAAAATATACTAAAAAGGTAATTCTAAACTAGAAAGGATTGCATTGGTAATTATTTATAAAATGACTCAAGTAGTTCAAATCCTCCATAAAAGAGTTACAAAATGTATAGGTTGTATCCAAAATCCCTAAGATTTATCCTATTTACCCAATAAAATAGTCTAAGCTCTCATTTTGATTTGTTGCTTGCTTTCCTCAACGCTGTTAAAATTTGCTCAGTACATGAGCTTTTTAAAAAATTGTTAAAAGAAACTTAAAAGTAAGTCATAAATCTAAACTGCATTTTCATTCTTAATTTTGATATTTACATGTGATTAAAAAATGATATTGACTACCTGTGAGTGAGAAAATTTTAGCTGTTGAAGCAATTGAGCCTGTAGAATTGTATGGTGTGAATGATTACAAGTTAAACATCATAAAAAAGTACTTTCCTAAACTTAAAATCGTAGCGAGAGGTTATTCAATTAAACTTATTGGTGAGGAGTCCGAAATTGAACGCTTTGAAAATAAATTCAATAATCTAATTGATCATTACCAGAGAAATGGAATATTAACGGAAAATTCCATTGAGAAAATTTTAGGCAGATCCATCCAGGAAATTAAAGATGAACTTTCAGACAGTTTGAATGATGTTCTGGTTTTTGGTAACGGAGGTCTTGTTATTAAGCCGAAAACGCCCAACCAGCGCAAAATGGTTGATTCTCTCGCTAAAAATGATATGCTTTTTGCAATTGGCCCCGCTGGAACAGGTAAAACTTATACCGCTGTTGCAATGGCTGTTCGTGCCTTAAAGAACAAAGAGGTTAAAAGAATTGTACTTACGCGACCTGCTGTTGAGGCAGGGGAGAACCTTGGGTTTCTACCCGGTGATCTAAAGGAAAAGTTGGACCCATATCTTCAACCCTTATACGATGCTTTGTACGATATGATTCCTGCTGATAAGCTTGCGCAATACATTGAGACAAAAGTTATTCAGATTGCGCCATTGGCATTTATGCGTGGCAGAACGCTGGATAATGCTTTTGTAATTTTAGATGAGGCACAGAATGCGACTGAAATGCAGATGAAAATGTTCCTGACGAGGATGGGGGCTTCCGCAAAATTCATAATTACCGGTGATGTAACCCAAATAGATCTTCCTGCTCGTCAGCCCTCAGGTTTATTACAGGCAATTAAAATCTTAAAAAATACTAACGGACTTTCGTTTGTTATGCTGGATGGTGAAGATGTAATCCGACATAAATTAGTTAAAAGTATTTTGATGAAATATGATGAATACCTTGGTAAAAATATTTCATCAGACAGGAAGGACAACAAAAATTCGTAATGATGGAAAAAATTCAATATTCAGCATTAACTGAAACGCATTTTAACTTTCCCGGACAAACCTCATTCTACAGAGGTAAGGTTAGAGATGTTTACACCATTGACAATAAGTTTTTGGTTATGGTGGCTACAGATCGAATCAGCGCATTTGATGTGGTTTTGCCTAAAGGAATACCATTCAAAGGCCAAGTATTGAATCAGGTTGCCTCGGGGTTTTTAAATGCGACAAAAGATATCGTCCCAAATTGGCTGTTGTCGGTTCCTGATCCCGTTGTTAGTATAGGCAGAATGTGTAATCCTTTCAAAGTGGAGATGGTAATACGCGGATACCTTGCCGGGCATGCAGCAAGAACTTATGCTTCTGGTAAGCGTGAACTTTGTGGTGTGAAATTACCCGAAGGACTTAAGGAGAATGATTTACTTCCGGTTCCGATTATCACTCCAACAACTAAGGCGTCTGAGGGTCATGATGAAGATATTTCACGTGAAGAAATTTTGAGTAATGGTATTGTGAGTGAGGAACATTATCTTCAATTAGAAAATTACACAAGGCTCTTGTATAAAAGGGGAAGTGAAATGGCCGCTGAAAGAGGCTTAATTCTAGTTGATACCAAATATGAGTTCGGATTATTGCCGGATGGAAAAATATGTCTAATTGATGAAATACATACGCCAGACTCTTCTAGATATTTTTATGCGGACGGATATGAAGATCGTCAGGCTAGGGGAGAGGAACAAAAGCAATTGAGCAAGGAATTTGTAAGAAGGTGGTTAATAGAAAATGGTTTTCAGGGTAAGGAAGGACAGACAGTTCCTGAGATGAAGAAGGAATGGGTGAATGAAATTTCTGCCAGATATATAGAGTTGTTTGAGAAAGTTACCGGAGAAAATTTCATAAAAAATTCCACTGAAGATATTTCTTCCAGGGTAGAAAAAAATATTTTAAACTGGATCAATTTAAATGTCGGTTTATAGCTATTGAATTAAAGTTTTTATATTTTCAAAGCTACAACTGGTTTTTATTTAAAAGATCAAATTTATCTTTTGTTATAAAAAGTTAATTCCGTCTTTTTGAGTATGTTTTTCTTTTGCATTTTTTTTCTTTAAAAAAAAATTGTCAAGTAAATTAGTAAAAACTTTTTTATGAAAAATCTAAGAATAATTATTTCCTCATCAGTGTTGCTTTTATTAACTTCTTGCGCAGTAATCAGGCCAGGTGAGGTTGGAGTGCGTCAAAGGCTTGGTAAGCTATCAGATCGCGTCAACGTTCAGGGAGTTGTTTGGTTTAATCCTTTTGTAAGTAAAGTAATTAAAAGTTCTATACAAACTACAAACCTAGAATTGGCATTAACATTACCAAGTAAAGAAGGTTTGAGTGTTAGCGCCCAAATATCAATTTTGTATAAGGTAAGGCAGGACATGGTTCCAAGATTAATCAAAGATTTTGGTTTGAACTATGAACCCATCATTACTAACGTTTTTCGTTCTGCATCTGCACATGTATGTTCTCAGCATTTCGCAAAAGATCTTCACTCCGGTATGCGTGCCGAAATTGAAAAATCAATTAAAGATAGAATGGCAGAAACACTTGGTAAGGAAGGAATTGAAATTGAAGCTGTTCTTTTAAAGAGTATACAATTACCTCCCGGACTTGCGGCTTCTATCGAACAAAAGTTGCAGGCAGAACAAGATGTGATGAGAATGGAATTCGTTTTAAAGCAGGCAAAACTTGAAGCAGACAGAAAAATAATTGAGGCAAAGGGTGTAAGTGATGCGCAAAAAATTTTGTCAGAAGGTTTAACGGAACAAATCATTAAAATAAGGAGTATAGAGGCCTTTTCCGAACTTTCAAAATCTCCATCTACCAAAATTATTATCACCGATGGAAAATCTCCGATGCTGATTGACGGAGGAATAAAATAAATTACTAACGCTTTAAGGCTGTAAGTTTTTTCTCATTTCCGAAGTGTAGTATGCCATCAATAAACTCATAAGGTTTATAAGCATTTATTGCGGCTTGATGGAATATACATGTTGCGGGTGTCATTCCCGGTAAAGAGTTAACTTCAATAAAAATGACTTCTGCTCTAGGGCCTTCATAAACCCTTACAAAAGCATCAATTCTGCAATATCCTGTTACATTCAAAACCCTTGCTGCTTTTTCCAATTCAACTTTTACCTGATTCGATAAAACTTGTCTTTCTTTTTTATCTACCGAATATCTTGCTGGTGTAATGTTTTGTCCCTGTCCTGCGAGAAATTTTTCTTCTAGTGATAATACATCTCCTTCACTCAAAGCTTCAGATGCTTCAAAAACCTCATAATCAACTTCACCAGCATCATTGAATTTGGTAATCATACCACCTGTAATTTCCAAAAAGTGTTTCGCGTCTTTTTTGGAGATCAATTCTTCAATTAAAATAACTTTTTTAATTGGAAATTCTTCTTTTGGTTTAATATTTAAAATATTTGCAGCATCCGCTAACAATTCATTTGAATCACGGAAAATCAGTTGTGCAAATGCTTCCAGCTCTTCTATAGATTTAATTTTTTTTACAGCACTACTACAACCATCGTCTACAGGCTTTGCAATGAATGGAATTCCAATGTCATTTCTGATTTTTTCTATAATATTATTTTTTTCACTTATCCATTCGTCTTTTGAAATCAGAAAATGTTTGGCTACCATTAAACCATTTGCAGAAAGCAATTCATTGGTTCTGTATTTGTCTATTGTGATGCAGGAACTGCTTTTGTCAGAGCCATTGTATGATAGGCCAAATTCCTCCAGCTTTTCCTGTACTGAACCATCTTCTCCCGGTCTTCCATGTAAAGCAATAAATACCTGTTCCACTTTCTTAGATAATTCGGAATAATTTAATTTAATTGGTTTATCTATACTAGAAGAAGATGCAAACTTCCCCGTTATTGATGCGCACAGTTTTTTTATTTCTGCAACTACCTCATGAGTTTGATAGTTTGTAGCTTTTTCCAGAATATCATCGGCATTATCTTTTAGCAACACGTTAATTGGTAACTGATAAAGTTCATGATAATCATTGTTTCCGGTTAGGAAAACCGGTATTGCCTCATATTTTTCTGATGAAGAAAGTTTTTCGTAAATATTTCTTCCACTCTCAACAGAGATGTGGCGTTCGGATGAATAACCACCAAGTAATACAGCAACTTTTGTTTTGGTGGTTGATTTATTTCTGTCGTTAATAATTCCGTTTTCAAGATTTTCAATCAACTTTGAGTATCGGCCTGAATTTTTCGATTGTTGGTTACGTTTATTTAATGAAGTACTGATGATGAAGGTTAAAAACTGTGATGGGTTTAATCCTATCTCTGCGGCCTGATGAAAAAAGAATGAGGAAGGCATCATGCCTGAAGTCGTGTTTGGATCATTTAGAAAAATTTTCCCCTCATTAGAAATAAAACCATCGATTCGAGCATAAACATCAAATTTCAAATCGTAAAATAATTTTTCACATTCACTTCTTATAGCATTGATTTTTACAGAAGGTAAATCAATCGGGGTTATTTTTCTTGATAAGCCGGGTAAATATTTACTTCTGTAATCGAATAACTCTTTGCCTTTTCTGATTTCAGTAGGCGGAAGTGAAATAGCTATACCGTATTCATCTTCCACCACAATGCATGAAAATTCTTTTCCGCTTATGAATCCTTCTATGAGTACTGTACTCTCACCATCAAGTGATTCCAGGCATATTTCATTTTGTTTTTCAAAATATTCATTCAAAAAAGAAAGCAGTTCATCTGGGCTATAAATGATTTTTTTGTCAGCTATTGCCGGTAAACCGATTCCTTCTCGAATGTCACAAATTTGTCGGATGAATTCTTTTTTTTCTGATAATTTTTTTTCGTTCCAATTTTTAGCTTCAATCCATTTTATAAAGAATGCCTTTTCAACTGAAGAAATAAAACTACATTTTCTTTCTTCATTGTTTTTTTGTTCATCCGAAAGAATTGTTACACCAATTGAAGATCCTTGGTTGGCAGGTTTAATTACAAGTGGGTAACCGATTTCATTTTCTGCTTTTTTAAAAAAAGAATCAAAATTGTTACCGGTGAATGCTTTTCTTTCTATTGTAAAAAAGTTCGGACTGTTAAATCCGTGCTTTACCATAAGTGTTTTTTGAACCGATTTATCTATTCCTATTGAAGAAGCAAGTATGCCTGAGCCCGAATAAGGTATTTCCAAATATTCCATTAAACCCTGAATTTTTCCGTCTTCCCCATATGGTCCATGAAGGCATAGGAAAGCATAATCCATAATCTCCTGCAATTCTTCTACTCTTAGAGGCTTGCCAATTTTGGAAATCATTTCAAGCTGTTTAGATTTTTCAATGTTTCCTAAATTTTCTGCGTAATATTGAAAATCGGATGACTTCGGCAAATATTCAACAGGAGGATAAAAATCGCGGATGGTTCCTTTATAAATATATTCCCAGTTCAATAAAGTAAAATTCCCCCAGCTGTCAACAAAAATTGGAGCCGCCTCAAACAAACTTTTATTTAAGTTGTCATATACCGTTCTGCCTCCCGCAAATGAAATTTCTCTTTCTTTAGATCGGCCGCCAAAAATGATTCCAATTTTAATTTTACTCATGTACTTTAAATGAAAATATTTATAAACAAAAATAGTTCGGAGGCATTTTTATTTACATTGTCCGCTCTTTAAGAAATCAACTAACTTATTAACCGCGATTGCCCGATGGCTGATCTTATTTTTTTGTTCAATGTTCATTTGGGCAAAACTGATATCAAATCCTTCCGGTTTAAATACTGGGTCATAACCAAATCCACTGTTACCTGTTGGTATTGTTAAAATTTCTCCATTTATCTTTCCTTCAAAAAAATATTCTTTTTCCTTTGTAACTAAGCAGATACATGTATTAAAGTAAGCACTTCTGTTTTTCGCCGTTTCTAGTTTTTTTAAAAGTAATTCATTGTTTCGAAGATCGCTTCTTGGTTCACCTGCATACCTTCCACTATAGATTCCGGGTTCCCCATTTAGGGCGCTTACCACCAGCCCACTATCGTCTGCAAAACAATTGATGCCGAAATTATCGGCAATAATTCTTGCCTTAATGGAAGCATTTTCATGAAAGGTTTTACCTGTTTCATCTATTTCATCATGAAAATTTAAATCGGATAATGATAAAATTTTCCATTCTTTTTCTAATAGAAGGGAGATTTCTTCTAACTTTTTCTTATTGTTTGTTGCGAATACAATTTCTTTTTTCATTCTTATAATGT
>JBKCIQ010000112.1:0-1644 GCA_046302135.1 Bacteroidota bacterium
GATGATATTATTTTAGGTGCAGTCGACTTAATTGAAATTAAAAGATTTAATAATTTATTTATTAAGTTGAATGAATTAAGGCCGGCTAAATTTCAGTTGTTGAAGATGACCTTAAACATAAAACTTGCTCGGATTTTCCTAATGCAAGCGATTAATTCAAGCTTTGGTTTTGCAGAAAATTTAAGAAGGATAATCTTTGAAAAAAACATAGATATTGAAACCCTTAGTTTAGAAGATATCAAGCATCTGATTGATTCGGATGAATCGGCTTCGATTTCACTACCTGAGTCATTTTACTGTTTTAAAAATGACTTTGATAGGATGCAGAGTGTAAATTTAAAAGAGGACATTAATACTATAAAATTGTATACTGGGGTTGTATCATGTTCATATGATGAAGGGGGGCTTGTTGTAATGGAGTGTTTTAACTCGCAAATTTATTTACTTTGCGATGCAGAAGGAAATGTACTTTCTGATTATTGTCACGATCTTGAAATTGGTCCTAATGGAATAATTTCATGTAGACTTTCTAATAGTGATGGCAGTTGGATGGTTGGCAGGTATAAGAAAGTAAATGAGCCTATGTTTGTTTTAAATCCTCAAGCAGATTGGAAATTAAATTACGTAAAGCGAAATGGAAGGCTATTTTGGTACAATAAAAATATTAATTTGTTTGAATTATATTATGATGGTTGTGGATATTTTAAGGGGAGAGATTCTATTCCCGGAATTTCATTTAGTTGGAATTTAGAATCGAAAAATTCTGATACTCTAAATAAAAACAAGTATAGTCTGTCTAATTCCTCGTTTTTAAGGAATTCAATTGGAGAAATTAAAAAAATTATTATTCAATCCACACCTCAAAGCATTGCTTGTTCGCCTTCGCTGATTCCTTTTTACAACGCTTTGAACACCCTCGCAATTGAAGGAATTAAGAAGGACTTCAGGGTATATACTCTATTAAGCTATTGGCAGAAAAAAAATAAGAGCATTTTAACAGCCTTTTTAAATTATGCACCATTTGAATTTATTTTCATCACTCTTAAAAATAAAGAGTTGGCTTCAATTTTAAATGAAAATAATTATTTATGCCTAAAATGGTTAAAACAAAGCGCAAAGGTTTATGAATTTATCAATGAAAAATTGAGAATAGAGGATGAATTTGTACTCACTTTGATTAAAAATCATCCATCTTCAGGCAATATGCTTCCTGAAAAGGTTAAAGCAAACGATGGTCTGATGACTGAGTGTATAAAAATAAATGGAAGTTTGTTGAAATATGCGAGTTCTGAATTAAAAAATAATCGTACCGCCGTTTTATTAGCAATTTCAAATAAGGTTGAATCGTTAAGATACGTTTCCAATGAATTGATTAACGATGAGGAATTTGTTAGAGAGGTTATAAAAAAAACTCCACAGGCATTTAAATACATTTCTGATAAATTCAAGTCTAATTTGAACTTAATATCCTATGCAAAGAAAATGGGATTTATAGATTCAGACGCACCAAAAAACGATAATCTTCCTTTTTAGGCGTTAAATAATGAGTTTTATTAGCGCTTTCTTTTGGAGAATAGCACATTTCCCCTTTTTCTGTTTCTTTCTCTCCTTCTGCTCTGTTTTACTTGTCTTTTCCTGAAACTG
>JBKCIQ010000113.1:0-1950 GCA_046302135.1 Bacteroidota bacterium
AACAGCTCTACGTTTTATGGTGTCTATGTCGCCGGGGCTCACCTCTTCCCATTCCGAACAGAGAAGTTAAGCCCGGCAGAGCTGATGGTAGTTGGCCTAAAGCCTGCGAGAGTAAGTCGGCGCCGTTTTTACAAAAACAAAAACCCCATCCCTAAGAAGATGGGGTTTTTTGTTGGGGGTGGGTAAGCCTATCAAAAATCCTTATCATCATCATCATTGTTTTTTTGCTTTTTGTTGTCCCACTCAAATTGCAAACTTTCGTCTTCATTTGACCTTTCTTTTTTCTTTTTAATTTTTATTGTGTCCTTCTTAAAAAACCCGAACTCTTCATTTAAAATTTCTTTCAGGTTCTGTTTTTCATTTTTAAAATCTTCTTTAACCTTTTCCTTTGCAGATTTTCTATCGTATTTGAATTTAATATCATCAATATTCCCATAAACCAATAGAAAAACTTTCCTCTTGTTTTCTGAATCTTCCTCAACATATTTAAGCTCTTCGTCTAATTCTTTCTTTTTTCTTGGTTTTTTGGCTAAAAATTCGCTCAATAACAATGAAATTTTATATTCAATATCCTGTCTAAAACTATGTGATCCGGACAAACTTATATTAATGGCACTATTGTCAATTTGAGTTTTTTCAATAATAAATTTTTCATCCATTATGTCAACATGAGATTTTAACTTAGAGAACTTAACGTGTTTCAATTCATTAATTTCAATGTATCTTCCAAGCCCCTCTAAAGGTTTAAATCTAATTAACTCGCCGTTTTCAATTGTAATATTACATGAACTCATCAAAGATTTTGAAATTAAATTAAACGATTGATCTGTTTCAAATGAAAAGTCAACAGAAGTATTTGCAATACCTTTGATATTTTCATGAGTTAGCGTAGATTGCCCAAACCCTTTGTATTCTTTAAAGGCCTCATAAATATTAATGTCTCTAATTTGTGTAATTCCTTTAATACTTAATTTATCTTTTGTTTCTTCTATTATTGAATTGATTTTTACTCTACCGCCACAGCTCTCAAATTCTACATTCTCCAATAAAACTTTAGATTCCTTGGTTTGTAATCTCCCTGTAAGACTTTCTAAATCATGGTTAAATAATTTTAATTTTTTAATTTTTAAATCAATAATTACCTCTACATCCTCTGATATGATTTTTACATTTTCCTTTTTAGTTTTTCCTTCGCTTTTATTTAATAGTCCGGCGAGCTGATCATAATTCAAAAAATCTGATTGAATATCAGCGTTTATTTTCAAAGGTTCATTACTTCTTGCGAATATCCTTGTATAGTTTTCTGCTTTTCCTGAAAGATTTAATTCCTGATCTTTTAAATTAATTTTTATGTTTTCTGCACTCAATAATTT
Organism: Bacteroidota bacterium; assembly: GCA_046302135.1. GTDB lineage: Bacteria > Bacteroidota > Bacteroidia > B-17B0 > Aurantibacillaceae > AM-1111. The sequence continues at coordinate 1,374 of JBKCIQ010000113.1, forward strand.
CTCATCTAAAACAATTTTACCCGATTTAACTCCTGCCTCTGTTATTGATTTTTTAAATTTCATTTTCAAATCAAAAAACTCACCTACTAAATTGATTTTCGAATCAAAAAAATTCTTTTTAATTGATTCAAGATTACCCTCTATGTTTGTTTTTAATTTAATACCACCAGATACTGATGAAATCGTGTCAATTGGATAAAATTCAATTAAATCTTCTGCCTGTGCATTGATTGTTCCACTGAATTTTAATTCTGGGTTCTCAAAATTTCTTATCAATAGTTTGCCATCAAGTCGACTTTCTTTATGATTCAATACTATTTTATTTATGTTGAGAATTTCTTTTTTATTTTCTGTTTTTAAAAAACTTACTTGCAATTCTTAAATTTCAAATTTTGCCTTTCGAGGCTTGTAGATAAAAGCGACATCTTCAGAAAACAAATTCGTTTTAATATTCAACTTTTCGTAGTTGTTTAAAATTCCATTAATGGTGCCATTAGCAGAAACGTTCCCTTCAACTTCAAAATCATCAAGTTTTTGCTTCAATGAATCATCTATTAATTCCTTTATGTCTTGATAC
>JBKCIQ010000114.1:0-20193 GCA_046302135.1 Bacteroidota bacterium
CCTTAATAGTAATAGGGATTTTTATAACAATTTTTGGAACTTATGTTTCTACAAAGTACACAGGGAATTTTTACTCAGGATTTTATAGCTATCTAAGTCCAAATGTAATTCTGGTTGCCGTAGGGATATTTTTATTGTTCAAGGACTTTGTAAGATTTAATTCAAAGTTTATTCTTTTTTTTAGTAAATACAGTTATGGAACTTACTTGGTTCATGTTTTAATTTTGACTGCTTTTGGGGAATTAGGGATTAGTAATGTTTTTTCTAACCCAATAATTGGAATACCAATAATAAGCGCATTATGTTTTTTTGTTTCAACTTTGATAATTTGGGTAGTAAATAAATTACCATTCGGAAAATTCATATCAGGATAACAGAGACATTGCAGTTTATCAAACAATTCGTACCCTTATTAATTATTATTCACCAAGAGGAAATGTTTTATTCTATAGAACTCAGTACTAATATAGTTTTCGTCAATCATTATCGCATAACATCAAAATAATTTCATTCTCAGGATACATTGTGTATTAAAACCAATTGAATATGTGTCTAAAATTGAACATTATAAAAAAATACGGAAAAGAAGATATTCCTTGGTGAGCATTTCTTTTTTTTATAAGATGATTTAACTCATTCAGTTTCCGTATAATTTTTAAAATTATTTAAAATAGCTTGCCATCCGTTTTTTTGTAATTCAATTGAATTTTCTGTTTCCGGATCAAATGTTATTATCACTTCTGTTTGACCGTTGAGATCAACAAACGATACATTTACTTTTCTTTCGGCAAACTCATAAGCAAACTCACTTCCCTCATTAATTTCTGTGTATATCGCTATATAATCAAAGCCATAACTTCCGTCTTTTGCTTCCATTCTTGCAAAAAACTTTCCGCCTATTTTCATATCGTTAGTTGCCGCAGGGCAATGCCAACTAGGGTCAGCGAAGTTCCATTTTGTAATATGTTCGGGTAATGTATAATAGTTCCAAACCTTTTGTTTTTCAGCCTTAACAACTGCTCTAACAATAATTTTTTCCGGCGACATAATTTTGAATTTAAATATTTTTTTTTTCTAAGTCTAATTTAAATTTCTAATTGACAAAACATTTTCGACTAACTATTGAAGTTCTCTTCAATTTATTGATATGAATACAACTTTGACAACATACAATCACAATAGTTATGTACATTAAAAATTGTTGTAATAAATATTTTATACTTTTCTACCTCTACTTACTTCTACCCACATTCCTTTCTGGGTTGCGTAGATGTTGTTATTGTACATTGCTTCCGTCTTTATCCCTGGTAAATAAAATCTCCCAGTGTAGGCAGCATTTAAAACAACTTTGAAGGTTTTCTTCCTTCCGTTACCAAGATCAAAGTAACTTAGAATTCTATCGTCTCTAATGTCTTGGTAAGTAGGTACATCGCTCCTGTTAACTCCTCCGGAATTTTCATCTAGCCTTGCATTATGTATTTCCCAACCGCTTGGGAATATTTGTGATAATGCAAGATTAGTCAGGTATCCGCTGTATTCGTTCGTGATCGTAATCTCCGCAACAAAATCTGTCCCTTGTTGGATATCACTCACGTTCAAATCTGAACCGGACATGGTTTTGTAATTTATACTTATACCAAGATTTTCTGATTTACTTACTTCCTCACCGGCCGCAGGTATACCTTGCCGTATAATTCTTGTAAACAACATTCCCTTTCCGTTGTTTTTTACTGTTACCTGTGCGGATTTTTCTGGTTTTACAATTTCAATTTTCGCATAGGATTTACCACTTTTAATATTGAACGTTTCGCTACCTATTTTACATTCTGCAGAAATTCCTTTTCCAATATCCATACGTTCTGCGTAACTACTAACGGAAAGCAGACAATACGCCGTACTTTGTGTGCTAAGCCACATGTCCGACCCAAGATAACCGGCAACCTTACGCATAGATTCGAATGCTTTAGATTTTTCATTCAAAAGTGTCAATGTTTCAAGAATCATTGCATCATCTCTTTCTCCTGATCCATATGTAATTCCAAGTTCATCGTATTTATTGGCATACATGCGTTGTCCGTTTATCATTTTTTTTGCAACTTCTTTTTGACCAGCCAAAACATAAGCGGCCGCTAATCTCCATCGCGCCTCTATAGATAAGTTTTTGTTTTCCTTCAGACGATTCATGGCGCCTAGTTCAGGAATTCCTGCCAAAGCCAGTGTGTATAATCTGTAGGCTTGATTTAGATCTTCGTGAAAAAGAAAAGCATTCTTGGATCCTTGCCATTGTATAGCCGCATTTTTCTGATAATTTTTCCAGTTATCTAAAAGATATGATGGAACAACATAAGATGCTTTTTGTGCTTCAAGTAAAAAATGTCCGGCATAAGATGTTCCCCATTCATCTGATGCATTAAGTCCCGGCCAGTATGAAAAACCTCCGCCGGAAGTTTGAAAAGTCTTTATGCGATTGACGGCGGCTTTTATGTTGGTTGCAACTTTTTCTTTCTGATTTGAATTAAGTTCAACAAGTTTTCCTAAATATAATTGTGCAAAAACACCAGATGTTGTTTGTTCAATGCAGCCATGTGGATACTCGATTAAGTAATTCAATCTCTTTTCAAGATTAAGCGCAGGAATAGATGAAATTTCTACTACTGCAGAGTTTGTTCCACCCATGCCAAAAGGTTTGTAATCTCCTCTAAAGGATTTTCCACCATCTAATAAAACTTCTTTTATATCCGCCATTTTGGGATTAGGAGAGCGAACCTCAATATTGATCTCTTCCTTACAAATTTCTCCTGCACCTTCTGCAGTAATTCTAACCGTGCCCCATCCGCAACTTTCCTTAACTCGTAAACGGAAATTTACAATTTGATCTCCAATTGCGGCGAACGAAATGTTTTTGCTTGAGGCATCCACTATTTCGAAATTACTTCCTGGATTTACACTGATTTTTGCGTTTTTCACTTTCTTTTCCATCGCAAAAACGGTTACAGGTAAATCTACCTCTTCTCCGGGGCCCAGAACTCTTGGAAGTGTACTTAATATCATCAATGGTTTTCTTACTGCAATCGTTTTTTCATCTTTTCCATAACCATTTTCATATCCTGCAACAACCATCACTCTTACCGACCCTACGTATTGAGGTACTTTTATTTTGTGTGTATTAATTTCTCCCTTATCCAAATGAAATGGGCCCAAGTAACGAACCATTGGTATAAAACGTTTTGCACCCAATTCTTCTGTTGCTTTTAAATTGGCATCTCCACCAACTGCCAGTATTCGCTGGATACCGGCAGCGTTAGCACCCATAACCTGATCATACACATCCCAAGTTTTTACGCCTAAGGCTTCTTTGCTGTTAAAAGCAGAGTAGGGGTCAGGTGTTTTGAATCTTGTAATGTCCAACAAACCTTCATCTACAACTGCGAGCGTGTATGTCATTTCTTTTCCTTCGTTTTCCGAAACACGTACATAGGTTTCTGTTTCCGGTTTCCAAACATCAGGGGAGGCGATCTTTGGATGTAGCATTTTAGATGGATCATTAACTTTAATAGAAGCAACCCCATAAAGTCTTATGGGTAAATCGTTAACGCTTTGTTTATGCGGCTGAATCAATGTTACATAAATATAAACGTTTGGCGTCATATCTTCGGTTATTTCAACCCAAGCATCAGTACTGTCTTTTTCTGTGTCAGCCCAGAAACTTTTAATTACTCTTGAACCATTTTCTACTGTTATAAATGCTTTTGTACCTTCTGCTGTAGGGAAATGAATCTTTGCAAAATCATTTATGTTGTATTCAGGCTTGTCAGTAGTTACACCAAGAAAATTTGCGCCTTCATTTCCTTTCGGAGACTTTCCTTCCCATGCGGGCCAGTCAAGAAATACGATGTCGCTTGTGGTATGACCTGTTTCAGGATTTTTTGCAACTATCAGATACCTTCCCCATTCCTGAGATTCAACTTTGAAATTAAACGAACCTTTACCATTGCTTAAATTGACTTCTTTACTCAATACAGGCGTGTGTACCTCAGTACTCATGTAAGAACTTAAATCATCATTTAAATCATCCCACCACCATCTCCAGCTTAATTTATAAACTTTAACTTGTACGTCGGCAGAAACAGGTTTGCCGTTTTCATCAACATTTGTTAAATCAAATTTGTGATTTTCTCCTGTGTATAAAAATGTATTTCCAATCGGTGCCTTCGGTGATTTTAAACCAACGTATTGTTTATATGGTGAAACAGGTAAACTGAATCGGTCTGTACTGAATGCCCCACCTTCTTCAAATCCGCGAACTGTAAAATTTGCTGTCATGAAACCAGGCGCTTGAGACATATTGCTCAAACCTAATTTTACTTTTACATCGCCGTTTTCGTCTGTTCTACCACTGAAGATGGTTTGCGATTCTGAGTAATAATTTGAGGCTGTGTTATCGAAAACATAATCTTTGAATCCTTTAAATTCTGTTTTGCCTTTTGTAATCAAAACATCAACTTTTGTATTAAGGTTTCTGCCGGGCGCACCGTGTAGCCATTTTACATTTAAGTCACCCGTAATGTCTTCACTCAGCCGTAACAAATCTGTTTTAAAATCAAGATTTAATTTCAATCTGTTCGGCATTACAGTTTCTATTCTTATATTTTTTGTAAAAACTGCTCCACCCGCCTTTACTTTAGCCATCCAGTTACCGGTTGGTGAATAAGATTCAGTTCTTGTGGAGAAATTATAGAACCCGTCTAAACTTTCTGTTCTTGTTATTTTCTGAAATACCTGTCCCTGAGGATTGAGCAATTCCATTGAAACCGGGAAATTTTCAGGGATGTCGTTGTTCTTATTCTCAAGAATAAAAGTGAGGTAAAGACTATCACCGGGTCTCCAGATTCCTCGTTCGCCGTATATAAATCCCTTCATTCCTTTTTTGATTTCTTCTCCCTCTACTTCAAACATGCTCATAGACAAACTACTTCCGTCATCCATCTTCACAAAGGTTCTTTGTTTTCCATTTTTTGCCATTAGCACAAATGGTTTTTTATTAAGCTTAATTTTTCCGATACCGTTTCCATCAGTTGTAGTTTTGCCTACAGGTATCTGCTGATAATCATAAGCTTCAACTTCGACTCCTCCTATTGGCGTTGCTGATAAGATATCTGAAGTCATTACTGTTATGCTTCCGTCATTACCTCTTTTTGCAACCAAAGCAGTATTGGTAGAAATTATATTTCTGTTAATTCCGCGACCCTCTGCGTAATAAGTTGGATGGCAAGGATTATCTCTTTGCTGATAATCATAATCTGAATAGTCTACATATGCACCTTCTTCATAAAAATTGTCCCAATCTTTTTCTTCATCCTCTGATTCCTGATCAGCATTAGCTTTTTCATTGTTCATATAGTTTTCACCGCTGGTAGAGGAAGTATTACCCATACAATCATATATAGAATATGACTTTCTGAAATTTAAAGAAACATTATAAATGGCGCCGGGTTCAGTTTTTATTAATGTTGAAAGATCAAGTGCATATTTTTGCCATTTGTCTTTAGGTAGTGTACCTAGTGATGTGAGTGGAATTTTCTTTTTGAAAACTACCGTTCCTACGCGATTTATTTCCTGTTCGCCATCCAGATTATTAACCTGTAGAAATTGTAAAATATTTTTTTCATATATCCTTTTAATCTTAACGTCAACTGCACTAATGTTAACAGCTTCGAAAGGGAGTAAGGTTTTATCTGAAGTAGGAATGATGTTTCCTTTTCCTGCAAATCGTATTTCAGGTTTAAGCGCTTCAAATATCAATGGAAAAATTTTCCTTCCACTTATTTTTTTACCTGCTGAATTTGTAATTTCATTTGATAAGGTAAGGTTCTTGTTTCCCTGTAGACGCGTTGTAGGGAAAATTTGTAGCTTATTTCCTTCAAGTGAAAAATTAGCATCGTTGTTCTCCTCCAAGCTAAAAATACCTTCTGCATTTTTATTAGAAATTTTATCTGAAAAAAATACAGTCAATTGTTGGTCGGTTCCATTCTTTAGTTTGCATTCAATTACTTTGAATTCTTTTTTAGATGGGATGCTGATCTTAGCCTCACCACTTTGTACTCCACCAATAGGTTCAGATGTGTAATTTAAAATCAGATCTTTAGAAACTTCATTGTCTCTATTGATTCCACTTATGGTAAAGTGATGTGTTGTAGAATTTTCATGTGTCCAGGTTATCTTCTTTTCGTCTTCTTCTATAGATGCAATCAATGATTTTTCTATATCTTCTTTTTCACACTGATCAGAGGTGGAGGCTGTTCCACTGATGTTATAGCCTTCACCATTTGGAACAATGTCATTTACCTGAATATCTATAGCCTGAGGAATGGTGTGAACTACAAATCTGAATGTTTTCAATTCTTTCTTCACATCAGTGATTTCACCAAGTTTAAATTTAACCTCGTAGGTTTCACCGTTTTTTAATTTTTTCTTAGGCTGAAATTCTACAATATTTTGATCTACCCAAACCATTTCTCCACTGATGTCGGGAGAAAATTTAAATAAATCGTTATCAACTGGTTTATTGATTTCAACTTGTTCAGGATTATTGTTTTGTAATACCACTCTAATTTTTGAATCTGAAGTAACATATCCGGAGGTGTACGCTGAAATGTACTCCTTGAATTCAGGATTAAATGTTTCCACCGTGGGTTGACTTCGTCGTGAAGTGGCGAAGTAAAAAACCCCGAATAATAATGATGTTAGACCGATAATGGTCAAAACTGATTTTTTAGTGGTGTCAGGAACCAGTCTTTGATAGATGTTAATGTTCATTTGTAGCAGATGGTTATTGGTATTACGTATTTTGATTTTACAGGTTTTCCTTTAAAATTTGCGGGAATCCATTTAGGTGAGTTTAACATCACCCTTTTTACTTCGTGTTCAATTTCATTCTTGGTATTTCTAAGCAATTTTACTTCATCAATCATACCTCCCTCATTTATGATAAATGATACATACAACCTGCCTGGTAAATTATGCGCGCCATCTAAGTTAGAGTTTAAGGAGTCCAGGTTTAGATTTTTAATTATATACTTGTAAAATGCATTTATCCCTCCGGGAAATTCCGCTTCAGTAGTGTCTTTTTGAATAAGATCATTTTTCTGGGCGAAAGAAAAATTGAAAATTAAAATCAGGCAAAAGAAAACAGAAAGTATTATTTTTATTTTTTTCACTTGTGACTTAAAGGCAGATAATTTTTAGCGCATTGCTTTTTCCCTTATCGGTTAATATTTGAATATAATAAACTCCGGATGATAAACCATTCAAGTCTATTGTATGCTTATTTAAGCCCTTATGATTGAATCTGGAATAACGCTTTACGTTATTACCCAAAACATCTGTTACGCAGACATCAAAGTTATCTTCAGCGCATTGGTATTCAATTTCACAAAATGAAGTTGCAGGATTTGGATAAATAAACTTCATTTCTGTATTTAAACTTGATGATGAAATTCCAGTCGAGATACACGATGAGTAAGTTTGAACATTGATCAATGCATTGTATGCATTAAGTCTTCCGCCTGTTGCACATAAGTTGCTTAACGAAGAAAGGGTATCAACTCCATTTAATAAATAATCTTTCATTATTAAAGCTTTTCCGGCAGGATCAATTTTGTAATCATCTATTAATTGTTGACATGCCGCCGCATACATAAGCCCAATGGTTCCCGCTACGTGTGGAGTTGCCATGCTGGTACCTGTCCAGTTGCTCATAGACCAGCTGTTTGTTGGTATGGTAGAGTAAATATTGGTACCAGGAGCACCAAGATCAATGGTGTTGATTCCGTAACCTGCCGAGGTATATTTTTGATCCAGTCTTGTTGTATTGGTTACTGAAATAAGATACGGACTTGAGCATCCTGTTGGAATATCATTTACAACATCGATGTTCCAGTTTTGGTTAGCAGTTGCTCCGGCACTCAAAATACCCGCAACGCCAAGTGAGTCGTACATTGCGCACCAAATTGGGTAAGTGCTGGGTTGTCCCTGATCAACACCAAAAGAAGAGTTTGTCGCAACAACGAAAGCTCCTTTTGTTCCATTACTTAGGTCATAAAGTTTACGGTTGGCCAAAACATAATTGTATGCTCGTACAACCGCGGCTTCGTTGGAGGAACTACCCTGAATTGCCATCACTTTAACATTCCAGTTGATTCCGGTCGTACCACTTGAACTGTTTCCTTTGGCACCTATGGTTCCTGCTACATGGGTCCCATGACTGTTAGATCCAATGATTGTGTTGTTGTTAATCGCATTCCAACCATTAACATCATCAACATAGCCATTTCCGTCATCGTCAATTGAATTTCCCGGAATTTCATTGTAGTTTTTCCAGAAGTTTAAATCTACGTGTGTAAGTTGAAATCCACCGTCAATTACAGCTATTACAATTGTATCTCCGGTAGCAGTCAAACCGCCTGTTGTTATATCCCAGGCCTCGGGCGCATCTATATCTGCATCAGGTGTGCCTCCGCTTTGACCTGTATTGTCAAGCGACCACATGCTCGAGTAGTAAGTGTCGTTAGGCACGGTATTACGATCTTGGGTATAATGGTTAAGCTGGGATAAGGTTACACCTCTAACAGAATTAATTTTTTGCAACATTACATTTTCATCTTCAGTTGAATCAACTCCAACAAGAACAATTCCCATGTATGGACTTAAAATTTCAATAGTTGTAAAGCCTGTTTTTTCAGTAGAATAAATGCGATTGGCTTCATTAATTATGCTTTGTAAGCGATTCAATTCATTAACCTGAATAATAATTTGATGACGTACGAAATCTGAGTTCTGTGATGTAACAATCAGGAACAAAAAAAAGCTAAATAGTGTTGAAAAAGATTTACGCAACGTAGCTGTATTGCTAAAACAAGATTAGTAAATTTATGGGATATAGCAAATAGCAATTAATGATGACTTTTTATTTTTTTTAATGTAATTTATTGCTGATTCAAGCGTACCAAATAGTTTAGTTCAACCTCTATGTCAAATTTCAGGGTTTATAAAAGTTCAGCGGGAAGCGGTAAAACCTTTACTTTGGTAAAATCTTATTTGCTTATAGCTCTGGCTGATGAGGTCAATCCGCCAACCAAATATCAATCAATTCTCGCAATAACCTTTACAAACAAGGCGGCGGGAGAGATGAAAGAGCGAATACTCAGTACCTTACGATCCATTTCAAATATTGGAATTAACGACCGGATGGGCGAGCAACTATGTCAAGAATTACAGCTCACATCTGACAAAATAAAAATCAGGTCGGTAAATTTATTAAATGCAATACTGCACAATTATTCTGAATTTTCGGTTGGAACAATAGACAGGTTTGTTCATCGAGTTATTCGTACATTTTCATTGGATCTCAGGCTACCGATGAATTTTTCAATTGAAACCAATACTGATGAGATTTTGTTGAAATGTGTTGATGCACTATTGGCCAAGGTGGGAGATGATCAGGTCATTACAAATATCTTATTGCAGTTTACCAAATCCAGAGTTGATGAAGATAAAAACTGGAGGGTAGAAAAAGAATTGTTGAGCTTTGCCGGTAAACTGATTAAGATAGAAAACGCCGAATTAAGAGCAAAGTTAGAGCAGGTTGATGTGGAATCTTTGCTGGAGGCAAGAGATCAAATGAAAATTTTTATAAAAAAGTATGAAATAGAAATAAAGAAAATGGCTTCGGACACTAGTTTGTGGATGATACAGCAGGGACTGGATCCGAGTGATTTTTATCAGGGTGCAAGAGGTATTGCAGTTTACTTTAAAAAGATTGAATCTGGTAATGTTACAGAGAATCTTTATAAGAGTTTTGTAAAAGAAAGTGTTGATGAAGGAAGGTGGAGGTCTAACTCCAAAAAATGTAAGCTAACCGATGAACATATCGTTTATTTGACTTCAAGATTTCAAGAGATAGAGGACTATAAAAATAAAAATCTTGAAAAATATTTAGTATTTAATGCCCTTCTTGGAAATATTTACGCCCTAATGGTCTTGAAAGAACTTCAGGCTATTTTGGCTAAAATAAAGCAAGATCAAAATCTTATTTTCATTTCAGAATTCAATGCACTTATTTCAGAGATTATAAGAACGGAGCCGGTACCATTTATTTATGAAAGAATTGGAGAAAGGTACAAGCATTATTTATTGGACGAGTTTCAGGATACTTCTGTTTTGCAATGGAGAAACTTATTGCCATTGATTGATAATTCACTTGCTTCAGGAAATTATAATCTCATAGTTGGAGATGGGAAGCAAAGTATTTATCGCTGGCGTGGAGGTGATGTTGATCAGTTTGCAGACCTTCCTAAAATCAACGGCAAAAAAAATAAGATTGTTCAAGAGCGAGAAGACAGCTTGGTAAGGAACTATCACGAAGAAATACTAAATATTAACTATAGAAGCAAAGAGGAAATTGTAACTTTCAACAATTCTTTTTATAGTTATCTCAGCAATGAAATAATTCCGCAAGCCTATAAAAAGGTGTATAAAGATTGTATTCAGGAGACAAGAAAAGACAGTAAGGGAGGGTATATTTCTTTCGATATTATTGAGAATTCCGAAGAAGATAATCAGGTGGAATTGGTTTGTAAGGCTACCGCAGATTATGTAAGATTAAATCATGATGTATATGGATACTCATATTCTGATATTACTGTATTGGTAAGAAAGAAAAGACATGGTAAATTAATTGCTGATTACCTATTGAAAGAAAAAATTCCTATCGTTTCTTCAGAAACTTTGCTATTGTCTGCTAATGCAGGAGTTAATTTTTTAATTGCTTTGATGAATCTTGTGCAAGATGAAAGAAATCAACTTGAAGAAGCCCGAGTAATCCGTTACTTATCTGAAAATAACCCTAAGCTTAATGCTCCATTTGAAAAAATATGGTCAGAGTTTACGGCCTCCAAAGTAGACATATGGGAATTCTTAAAAAGTAGAGGTTTATCAGGACAAGACAGGGAATTTTATGCGGCTATGCCTTTATATGAGTTGTGTTGCAGTTTGGTAAGAGATTTTAAGCCAATAAAAAACGACCATTTATTTGTTCAGTTTTTTTTAGATGAGATTATAAAATACTCAAGAAACAACCCTGAAAACCTTAGTTGTTTTATTGACTGGTGGAATTCAAATTCTGCAAAATGCTCCGCAATTCTTCCTTCAGGTGCAGACGCAGTGAATATCATGACGATTCACACCTCAAAGGGCTTACAGTTTCCTGTTGTAATCATTCCGTTTTCAGACTGGGAAAACTTTCAGACGGATTCTGTCTGGATAGAGGTCGATGAGCCTGATATGCCACAAATTCCAGTTTCAATGATTAATTCCCCTTCTAAATTAAAAGAAACGAAGTACGCAAACGCTCACACTGATGAAAAGGAAAAACAAATACTTGACAACGTGAATCTGCTTTATGTTGCTACTACAAGAGCTGAAAATCATTTGCATATAGTTTCAATAAACAAAAACAGATCAAATTATGTAGATAAATGGCTAAGGGATTTTTTCAATTCTAATGAGAGTTATGAGAAAAATGAAAACACTTTTCAAATCGGTGTAATGGAAGAAAAAACAGGAAATAATGAATTTCCTGCCGGGATGTTTAGTTACAATTTCCGAATTTCCGACAATATTGAACTACTTGAATTGAAAACTTCCATAGATCAAGATGAAGATGGCAATCAGAAAATTTCAGGAAAGGAATACGGAATACTATTCCATAAATCAATGAATAGGATCTATTGTAAGGCGGATGCAAATGGTATTAAGGAATGGCTGATTTCTCAATCACTTTGTGATTCTGTTTTGGCAAATCAAATTCAGTCTAAAATAATCAGTTTAATGAACCGTGATGATTTTGCCTGCTTTTTTCCGGACGGAAATCGTTCTAAAAATGAACCCGAAATGAGAGTTGATGCTGAAGAGTACAGGCCGGATAGATTGATATTTATGGATAATTCTATCAATTTATTAGAATATAAAACCGGTGAAAAAAATGAGAAGCATAAAGATCAGATTGGTAAATATGCTAGTGGAGTTGCTAAATTATTTGGATGCCAGGTAAATTGCTATCTCGTTTATGTTGAAGACGAAAGTATTTTTAATGTTTCACCCAACTAAAAATTAAGGGTGAACTTACTTTTAGTATTTTTGCCTATCAAATTTTAAATTTTAATTAATATGAACATAAAGTTGCTTTTTCCAACCTTTTTTCTGGCAGTTTTTTCATTTGCTCAAAATAAATATGGTGTAGGAATAGATCTTTCTATTATAGATCGTTCAACAGATCCTAAACAGGATTTTGCCAGATTTGCTTCCGGTAAATGGGACGATGCCGCTGTCATTCCTCCTACAGAATCCTCTTGGGGAAGTTTTTCAGAGATTAGGCAAAGAAATGAAACCAATCTACTGAATATTATTCAGGAGCTCTCTAAGAATAAATCACTCGCAGCAGGTAGTGATGAAAAGAAAATTCAGGACTTGTGGAACTCTGCAATGGATTCTGTTTCTCGAAATAAAAAAGGGGTTAAACCATTGAAGGCTGAACTGGAAATGATTGAATCCATCAAATCTAAAGAGGATTTAATTGCAACCGTGGCAAAACTAAATATAATTGGAGTGAATGCAGTTTTCAGTTTTTATGTTTACATAGATGCAAAAAATTCAAGTATAAATAGGCCATATCTTTCTCAGGGCGGAACCGCATTACCATCACGCGATTATTACTTGTCTCCAAACTACGCGGAAATTCAAAAACAATATAAGGAACATATTTCAAGAACATTGAAAATGATTAAAGTAAAATCCAAGCAAGACATTGCTTCAGTTTATGAAATTGAAAAACAATTGGCAATTGGTTCAATGAACTTGATAGAGTTGAGAGATGTTGAAAAGCAATATAACAAATATTCATCTGCTGAGTTGAATAAACTTTGTCCTTCTTTGAATTTCAATCTGTATTTTTCACAGTTTGGGATTAAAACTCCGGACACGCTGATTGTTCAGCAACCTGAATTCTATAAAAATCTTTCTAAATTGATGGATAGTGTTCCGTTAACGGCATGGAAAACATATCTGAAATGGTCACTCATTCACGAAATGCAACCTTACCTTTCTGATGATCTTGTTAAAGAACAATTTTCATTCTACGGTCAAGTGATGACAGGTCAAAAACAAATGCGCCCAAGATGGAGAAGATCACTTTCTATGGTAGATGCGGCACTTGGTGAAGCCTTGGGAAAAATTTTCGTTGAAAAACATTTTAATGCGGAAGCTAAAAGAAGGGTTAATGTTATGGTAGATAATTTGGTATTGGCATTCAAAGACAGGATAAGTAACAGGCCTTGGATGAGTGAGCAAACTAAGAAAGTAGCTATACAGAAATTGGATAAAGTTGTGAGAAAATTGGGTTATCCTGATAAATGGCAAGATTACAGTAAAATGAAAATTGAAGCTGTGGACTTTGTCAGAAATGTAATTGAAGTGAACAAGTGGAGAACGGCTGATATGCTTGCTGATCTGCAACGTGCTCCTGATAAAACAAGATGGGGAATGACGCCACCTACAGTAAACGCATATTATAATCCATCTACAAACGAAATTACTTTCCCTGCGGGAATTATGCAACCCCCGTTTTTTGACCCACAAGCAGATGACGCCTTCAATTATGGAATAATGGGTGCAGTAATTGGACATGAATTGTCTCATGGTTTTGATGATGAAGGATCGAACTTTGATGGAGACGGTAATTTTGTTACCTGGTGGGCTGAGGAAGATATTGAAAGGTTCAAGCAAAGGACTGAAAAGCTAGTAAGGCAATACGACAATTATGTAGCTATTGATACTTTTCATGTGAAAGGAAAATTAACTCTTGGAGAAAATATTGCTGACCTTGGAGGGCTCACAATGGCCTACTATGCTTACAAAAAATCTTTAGGCGGTAAACCTTCAGAAGTACGCGATGGCTTTTCGGGTGAGCAAAGATTTTTTATTTCCTGGGCACAAGGCTGGAAAACAAAAATGCGTGATAATTTTCTTAAGCAAATGGTTGCAACCAATCCTCATTCACCTGCGCGTTTCAGGGCTATGGGACCACTTACCAATATGCCTGAATTTTATGAAGCCTTTAATGTGAAGGAGGGAGATAAAATGTATAAACAAAAAGACGATAGGGTAGAGATCTGGTAAAAATTAATTATGCAAAAGCCGACCTTCGATGAAATTTATATGGACCTTGCAAAGAATCTTGCAAAAAAATCCCACTGTGTACGGGCTCAGGTAGGTGCAGTTCTGACAAAGGAAACACGAATTGTTTCATTAGGGTACAATGGTCCGCCTGCAGGAACTCACAATTGTGATTCGGAATGGCCTGGACAAGGATGTCCTAAAGACAGTAAAGGCAGCTGCTCATTGGCTCTGCACGCCGAACAGAATGCTATATTGTATGCGTCTAAGAACAATGTGAGTATGGATGGTTCAACGCTTTATGTAACCTTGTCTCCTTGCATTTCCTGTGCGCGAGTGATTTATACTATGGGGATAAGAAAAGTAATTTATCTCGATTCCTACGCTAAATACAAGGGTCTACCTAGCGATGAAGGCGTAGACTTTTTAAGAAAATTTGGGGTTGAGGTTTTGAAATACGAATAAATTTTTTGAGGAAAATGAAAAAAAATCTTGTCAGGTTTTTAGTTTTTTTATTAATAATGATTTTTTCATTTGCTGTAAACGCACAAGATAAAAAAACAGAGGAGGACAAGAAGGGAACATCAATTAAGAGTATTCGTCAAAAGAGGCGGGAGGATAGAAAGAAGTGGAAAGAGGAAAGAAGAAGAAAGAGGGCAGAGGAGAGGATGATTCGTGATCATCATAAGAAGATTCAAACCAAAGCGGTGAATAAGCGAATGCGTAAATCAAGACGAAAAGCTCAGCGCGTAAATGAAAATAAGAGGGAGTTTTTTCTTAAAAGATGGTTTTCAAGGTAAAAAATATGAGCAATCTAAATATCTTTTTTTTTTAATGTGCCTCAAGCCAGTTTTTACCTGTTCCCATTCCAACTTCAATAGGAACGTTCAGCGGGAGTGCATTTTTCATTTCAAATTCAACTAATTTTTTAAGCTCGGTTTCTTCAGATAAATGCATATCAAACACCAATTCATCGTGTACCTGTAGCAACAATTTTGAAATCATGTTTCGGTTTTTCATTTCCCGGTGAATATTAACCATTGCAATCTTTATCATGTCTGCGGCAGTTCCCTGAATAGGTGCATTAATTGCATTTCTCTCTGCAAATGAACGTTCGGCGGAACTCTTTGAATTTATTTCTCTGAGGTATCTTCTTCTTCCTAGTAAAGTTTTCACATACCCATGTTCTCTAGCAAAATTGATGCTGTTGTCCATGTATTTTTTAAGAGAGGGGTATGTTGCGAAATAGTTATCAATTAATTGCTTTGCCTCCGCTCGGCTTACTTTTATATTCTCAGACAAGCCAAAGGCGCCCTGCCCGTAAAGAATTCCGAAGTTCACACTTTTCGCTTTGTACCTCATGTCTTTAGTTACTTCATTTTCTGGTACACCAAAAACTTTAGCGGCAGTAGAAAGGTGGATGTCTTTTCCCTCAATAAAAGCCTCACAAAGATTTTTATCTTCGCTAATAGATGCAACAATTCTCAATTCTATTTGTGAATAATCTGCACTCAAAATCAGAAATTCCTCATTTCGTGGCACAAAAGCCCTACGCATTTCTCTTCCTCTTTCAGTTCTTATAGGTATATTTTGCAAGTTTGGATTGTCGGAACTTAACCTTCCTGTTACAGCAACAACCTGATTGTAGGTTGTGTGTATGCGCTGAGTTGTCGGATTTATGAGTTGAGGAAAGGCATCAACATAAGTGCTTTTCAATTTTACAAGCTCACGATAATCCAGAATTTTATCTACTATTGGATGAAAATCTGAAAGTTTAATCAATACGTCTTCGCTCGTTTGATATTGACCCGTTTTTGTTTTTTTAGGTTTATCAACGATTTTAAGATAATCAAATAAAATTTCTCCAACTTGTTTAGGAGACGATACATTGAATTTTGTTCCTGCAAGATTTTGAATTTCACTTTCAGTTTTTTGGATTTCCTCCTCTAGTTCACTTGAATAAATTTTTAAGCCGTTAACATCAAGATTGATTCCTTCACGTTCCATTTCTGCTAGTACATGGATTAGTGGAATTTCAATATCATCAAACAATTTTTCAAGCTCATCTTCCTTTAACTTAGGATGAAATATGTTTTTAAGTTGAAGAGTTATGTCCGCATCCTCGGCGGCATAGTCCTTTATTTTATCAATTTCTACCTCACGCATGCTTTTTTGATCCTTTCCCTTTTTTCCAATTAGTGATTCAATGCTTATTGGTGAATAATTTAGATAGGTTTCTGCTAATATATCCATATTGTGCCGCATGTCCGCTTTAATTAAAAAATGGGCAAGCATCGTATCGAACAACCTATTTTTTATTTCAATTCCATAGTTTTTCAGGATGTGAAGATCAAATTTTATGTTTTGTCCGATTAAAGTTTTTTCACTGAATTCAAATATTGGTTTAAACTCCTCAATGATTAATTTGGCCGCTGTAAATTCTGCAGGTAGAGGAACATAATATGCCTCGCCGGATTTTATAGAAAAACTCAATCCAACGGCTTTGTCTGAGTGTACGTTTAGTCCTGTCGTTTCCGTATCGAAGCAGAATTGTTCACATGAAAGAAGCATGTTGATAAGGCTCTTTCTTTTTTCTTCATTGTCCGTTAGATGGTAGTAATGTGGAACGTTATTAATCGAATTGAATTGGATAGGAGTTTCAATATCTTGTTCTTTACTTATCTCTGAAAAGCTTTCCTCTGCAAATAAACCTATCTGTCCATTTTCACTTACAGGCTTCCCTTCTGACTGAGACGGTAGAACATCGTTACCTAGCAAAGTTTCTGTAAGTCGTTTAAATTCCAACTCCTGAAATAAAACTTTCACCGCATCTTTATTCAGTTCTCTCACAAGCAAAGCTTCTTCATTAAATTCAACCGGTACGTCGCAAATTATGGTAGCCAGCTTTTTACTCAGCAAGGCCATTTCTTTGTGTTCTTCTACTTTTTCTTTCAATTTGCCCTTAAGCTGATTTGTATTTTCCAATAAATTTTCAACACTACCGAATTCATTGATTAGTTTGACAGCTGTTTTCTCACCTATTCCTGGAATACCTGGTATATTATCGACCTTATCACCCATCAATCCCAACACATCTATTAGTTTTGAAACATCAGAAATACCCCATTTGTTACAGACTTCTTCTACGCCAAGAATTTCAGATTTTTCTCCACCTCTCCCAGGTTTAAAGATTTTAATATTTTCATCAACCAGTTGTCCATAATCCTTATCCGGTGTCATCATAAAAACTTCATAGCCGAGCTTTTCAGCCTGTTTAGCCAAAGTTCCAACAACATCATCAGCTTCAAAACCGGGCTTTGCTACCCATGGAATATTAAAAGCATCAAGTAATGAATAAATAAATGGGATCTGTTGAGCAAGGTCGTCAGGCATTTCTTCTCTGTTTGCCTTGTAAGCTTCATATTGTTCATGCCGTATGGTATCTTCAGGAGTGTCAAAAACAACAGCAAGATGTGTTGGTTTTTCTTTTCTTAAAATTTCAAGTAGTGTATTTGTAAATCCAAATATTGCGGAAGTATTTAGGCCTTTGGAGTTGATTCTTGGATTATTGATAAATGCATAATGCGCTCTGAAAATCAGTGCGAATGCATCAAGAAGATAGACTTTTTTATTTTCCAATTGATTATTTTTTAGGGATTTTTAGTTTATGGTTGAGTATCATGAATTACTTTTAATCGATTATTTTGATTTCACAATATCATTTCCCTTCGACTAAATTTACTTACTTTTTCATTACGAATTCTGATTATTAGATTTATTTTTTAAAATTATTTAATAAGGTTAATCTTTATTTACAATTTAAAAAGTCAATTCATGTTTTACCTATAGTTTATTTTTAGTTGTATTATATTACAAATAGAAAATATTTTTTTGGTTGAAGTTAGTGATGTTTTTTGCTTTTTATTTTCTTGTTTATTTTTAAAGAAATTTACTGTTTTTCAAACTTGATTCGTTTTAATATTTATTACTTCCGGCAAATTATAAATCTTTAATTTATTTTTGTAGAGCACAAATACGCAAAAAGAAAAATGTATTCTCGAATTCAACTTCAACAATGAATAATTATGCAATTTCGACCCACAACTGTTCTAGGACTTTTCGATAGTTCTCAAAAACATTTTATTATACCCGTTTATCAAAGGGCTTATTCTTGGGAAAAAGATCAATGGAATATTTTTCTAACGGATTTGAACGAACAGATTTCAGGAGACAACAATTATTACTATGGAAATATATTACTTGAGTCCGTAAAAAAAGATATTCAATATGAAATAATAGATGGTCAGCAAAGGCTAACTACTTTAATAATATTTGTTCGTTCTTTTGTTGACGTTTTAAAAAAACGTAATTTGAATGAGCTGCAACTTCAGTTTGACTTTGATTCTAAAGAAAAAATTTATTTTAAAAATAGTGGTAATATAAAGTTGAGGACTATTGAATATGATAGGCCCTGCTTTGAAACACTGATAGTAGAGGGAAACTCCAAATTTGAAACAACATCGCTCTCGCAGTTAAGAATCAAAAATGCACGTAAATATTTTACAACAGAGCTGGATAAAATAAGTACAAACGACCTACTTAAAATTTTCGACAAGCTTGAATCAACAGAGCTTACTTGCATTGAGTTGAATGGAAAAAAGGACTCTGCTTTGATGTTCGAATTACAAAACAATAGGGGAAAGGATTTGACCAATATGGAAAAAATCAAATCCTATTTTATGTACCAGATGTATGTGTTTAGCCCTAAAGAGGAAACCGAAAGCAATATTGAATCTATTGCGAATATCTTCAAGCAAATTTATTTAACAATAAATGATCTGAAAAGTTTAAATGAGGACAGTATACTTATTTATCACTGTAATGCATTCATAAAAGGTTACGCATATAGAAATATTGACGATATCAAGGAAGTTTTTAAAAATACTTCTGAAAATGAAAAAATTAAATGGATAAAAGATTTTGTAAATGAGTTGCTCACTTCTTTTTTAAGTATAAAAAAAATGGAAAGCTCCAACTTGCCCTATTTGGTGGATTTACAAAAGTTATCAATTCCCGCATTTGTTTATCCATTTGTAATAAAAGGGTATAAACATTTAGAAGGTAACGAAGTAGAGTTGAATAAGTTTTATAACATTTTAGAAGTTGTTGTTTTTCGTTATAGACTGATTAGCAGTAGGGCAGATTTTATCAGTAGGATCAATGAAATTTTATTGAGTTTTAATGGTGATCTTGAAGCTTTAAAAGTTCAATTTAAAGATAAATTAAACCAAACTTACTATTGGGGCGATAATAGAGTTAAGGAGTTCTTAAATGGATATATGTATGAAAATCCGGCTTTGCATTATTTACTGTGGAAGTATGAAGACTCAATCCAAAATAGAGGCTATAGTGTAAGATCAGGCGCTATTGAAAATGAACAAATAGAACATATATCTCCGCAGACTCCAACAAATGGCGAGGCGTTTGCAACGGGTTATGATGTTGACGGGAACAATCAATATCGGGAGGGTTTTGTAGATAAAGAATTAAATTGTTTAGGCAACTTAATGTTAATTTCGGGTTCACACAACGCGTCAATTGGCAATAGATCTTTTTCCGAAAAACTTATTTCTTATAAGTCAAATCCACTATTGAATCAACAAGCTGAAATTGAACGTTTTTTAGATGAGGGTAAATGTAAGTGGGGTTCGAATGAAATACGCAAGCGGCATGAAAAAATTGTCATAAATTTTGCAATCCCAAAATGGAGCTTTGATAATATTAGAATAAAATGAAAATTTATATCTTTTATCAATTAAAATTACTTTCATTAGTAAATAGGAAATGTAATTAAATGTCATATAACTTCAATTTTTTTTAAAACAAATCAAATAATACCATAACTTTAAAATTAAAATTTACGGATTCAAAAAATGACTTCTGTAAAAATTCTAAAAATAAATT
>JBKCIQ010000115.1:0-6645 GCA_046302135.1 Bacteroidota bacterium
CTACAAAACAAAACTAACAATTACTCCAAATGATTTTAATTTTGATCAAAATTGGAATGATACATTGTTCGGTTACCATCATTTTTCAAATTACTATTCCTTTGATGATGGAACTGCTGAGTCAGGCTATGGATTAAACCAATATGGCTCTATGATGGCTGTTAAAATCAACTTAAATGTAGCTGATAGTTTAAAAGCTGTAGATATCTATTTTGATCCTATAATAAACATTCCATCAATTTTAAATTCAACTTACAACATATGGGTTTGGAACGACAACAATGGCTTACCTGGGGACTCAGTGTATGCAGACACATTAAGAAATCCGGCTTTTTTAAATAATCAATTTCAAAACGCATTTAAAAGAGACACTTTGAAGAAAACGATTTATCTAAATCCCGGAACTTATTACATCGGAATTAAACAAACAGGAAATCTCCCATTAAATATTGGTTTTGATAGAAACTACGATCATCAAGACAGAATGTTTTACAATACTAACGGTACTTGGCTCAACTCATCCTTTAAAGGATCATACATGATAAGGCCTGTTTTCGGAAAATATGAGCTTGGTCAAAGCATAAAATATTTATTTGCGAACGATAAAAAAATAACGATTTTCCCAAATCCCACCTCAGACATAATAAATATCAAATTAACTGACTATAACCCGAACGATGATTTGAAATTATCTATTTATGATGCAACCGGTAGAATTATAATAAATGATAAAATAAACAATAATCAAGTTTTAGATTTATCGAATTATAAATCAGGAATTTATTTTATTCATCTTTATGACAGCAAGGGAAATATTTATAAAAGTAAAATTCTTTTGCAACATTAATTCCTAATTTTTTTTGTCTGGTGGTTGAAGATTTAGAAATACATGAAGAAGATCAGGATTTGTTTGAGCATTTCAGGATTGAAGTGGACAAAGGACAAGAAATGATTCGTATCGATAGATTTTTAACAGCAAGAATAAAAAATGCATCACGAACAAAAATTCAGTACGCATCAGAGGCAGGTAGCATACTAGCAAATGGCAAAGCCGTAAAATCAAGCTATAAGATTAAACCGGGAGACATTTTAAGTATAGTACTTCCCCACCCTCCGAGAGAGATAGAGTTAATACCACAAAATATTCCGATAAATATCATTTATGAAGATGATGATGTTGTTGCAGTAAACAAAGAACCTGGAATGGTAGTTCATCCTGCATACGGGAATTATTCCGGAACTCTGGTGAACGCATTATTATTTCACTTTAAACAACTTCCAGTATCAAAAACCGCAGTATCTGAAGAACTATCAATTGACAGACCAGGGCTAGTTCACAGGATTGATAAAAATACATCAGGGATTTTAATTGTTGCAAAAACTGAAAAGGCAATGGTAAAATTATCAAAAGATTTTTTCGACCGAAACCTAGACAGAAAATATTATGCTTTAGTATGGGGAAACATTAACGATGATTCCGGAACAATTACAGGAAATGTAGGGAGGGATTTAAAAAATAGAAAAGTGATGTCTGTTTTTCCGGAAGGTGATTACGGAAAACATGCAGTAACTCATTATCGTGTAGTTGAAAGATTCGGTTACGTAACCTTAATTGAGTGCAAACTGGAAACAGGACGAACACATCAGATTCGTGTACACATGAAATTTATTGGTCACCCGATATTTAATGATAATGAGTATGGTGGAGATAGAATTTTAAAAGGAACAACTTTTACCAAATACAAACAATTTGTAGAAAACTGTTTCGCCATTTGCCCAAGACAAGCCTTGCATGCCAAAACACTTACAATCAAGCACCCAAGAACCGGAAAAGAAATATCTCTAGTTACCGACTTGCCGGAAGACATGAGGATACTGTTAGAGAAGTGGAGGAATTACTCCAAGTTCAATAAAGATACCGGAGAGGAATAATATTTGTTGTTTAATTTTCTCTTTTTGGGAACATAAATACTGAAATTTAAATTAAAATTTAAAATGAAAGGTGGCATCTATTTTATTGTTGAATTAGAAAACAATTAAAAATAATGCTATGAAAACAGATGCAGAAATTCAAAGAGATGTTCTGGAAGAACTTAAATGGGAGCCATTTTTAAAAGCTAGCGAAATCGGCGTTTCGGTAAAGAACGGTGTAGTAACGCTAAACGGTACTGTTGATACCTATTCAAAAAAACTATCAGCAGAAAAAGCTAATAAACGAGTTGCAGGAGTAACCGCCGTTGCACAGGACATTGAAGTTAGAATAACTGACGGCGGTAAAAGAAACGATTCTGATATTGCAGGTACAGTAATCAACGCTCTTAATTGGAATAGTATGATTCCTAAAGAAAAGGTAAAAGTTAAAGTTGAAAACGGATGGGTTACTTTAGAAGGTGATTTAGACTGGGAATATCAGAAAAAGGCTGCCGCGCGATCAGCAGAAAACTTACTGGGTGTAACCGGAGTCACGAACTTAATTAAACTGACACAAACAGTTCCGCCTTCTGAGGTGCGTCAAAAAATAAAATCTGCATTTTTAAGAAGTGCAACAATTGATGCAGACAAAGTTCGTGTGGATATTACCGGTGGAAAGGTAACATTATCAGGAAAGGTAAAATCTTGGGCTGAAAAAAAGGAAGCAGAAAACGCGGCATGGTTGGCACCTGGAGTTAACACGGTTGAAAACAACATTGAAATTGACCTTAAGGTTTTCGCGTATTAAAATTATTAATTATCATTTTCAAAAAGGTCGTCTAAATATTTGACGACCTTTTTTATTAAAATTCATATCGGAAACCTACGTTTGTTTCTCATTTTAAAATTTAAACGAAAGATCTCATGAGATCACTTCAAAAAAAAATCTCTCCCGATAAGAGAGAGATTTTCTGCGGAGAAGGGGGGATTCGAACCCCCGATACAGGTTTAAGCCCGTATGACGGTTTAGCAAACCGTTGGTTTCAGCCACTCACCCACTTCTCCAACTTCTAAAGAACTCCTTTAAACCCTTGTTACGTACCCAGAACGAGACTCGAACTCGTAAGCCTTACGGCATACGCCCCTCAAACGTACGTGTATACCAATTCCACCACCTGGGCAAAAGAACAAAACTTAGGGCTGCAAATTTAATAATTTAAAGGAAAATACTGAAATTAACCTCAATTTTTAAGAGAGTCTCTTAACTCCATCCAAATTTTACCAAGTTTGTTTTCACCCAATAAAGAACCATTTTCAATATAACCTCCCCAAAATAAGGATTCAGGTTCTCTGTCCTTTTTTGAAAAGGCATTATCAAATAATATTTTATCACCCGTAGCCAAAAGTTCATTGCTTAAAGCAGGATTTTGTGAAAGCTTCATGCTAATGATTTGCTTAAGATTATTAAAATCTTCATCACTTGTTGGCTTAACACTCATTAATGGAATATTTGTTTTCTTTTTAGCAATAAACTTTACTGCCATAGGATTTGTTTGCTCAGAAATTGCTTGTTGTATCTCAGGATTATTAGAAAAACGCAAAGCCTGAAACAAAGCCTCTGCACATATCCATTTTTTTCCATCCTTTTCAATAGGATACTTTGCCATATTAGACATCCATCCGTATGCTTCAGCAACTTTATTAAATGCGATAAATCCTTCAGGTATTGCAGGTGCTTCAGACTTTTCAACTTTTTTCTTTGCTGTTTTAGTCTTTTTGCCCTTAACTGATGCCGCAGGTTTTTCAACGTATAAAGAAATCTTTAATACATCGTGATAAACAGGCTGTAATTCCGGGTTACCCTTAAAAAATCCACCAAGATATCTAGAGTCATTTTCGTAATAATATGGAATCTGAATTACTCCATTTTCATTTACTTTGTAATGAACACCTGGAGGTAAATTTGATTCAGTGCTTAACTCCCCATTCTGCACCTCAACGCGATGCTTTACACCAAATTTTCCTGATACAGATCCATTATTAATTGCAATTTCATCACCCTCCCTAAGTTCTAACGTGCAATTTTCAGAACAATTCAACGACACATTCTTTTTAAGTATCAATGTCGATTCATGACCTAATTCAGATAAAAAATCCTTGTAATTCATTCAATTTGTTTAAGATTGTAAACTTAATTATGTTATTTGGCTTTTACAAGTTCTATCTTAAAATATTTAAAAAAATTTCTTTAAAAAATAATTATTCATTAATTATCCGAAAATATTGTATACCACTAAAATTGAATCAATAATTTGTTTTAAAAAATTAGATTCAAGAATGCATATTAAATGAAGTTTTACATTACATTTATTAAACATTTAAATAAAGTAATTGCTTAAAACCAAAAAAGAAATTTCATTCGTACTTATGTCTGGTATTTTCATCACCAATGCAATAGTTGCAGAGATGATAAGTGCTAAGGAGGTTGATATTGGCATTTTCCCAATAATTGCAGGAATTGTACCCTGGCCGGTTGTTTTTCTTCTAACAGACATAATGAATGAATATTATGGAAATCAGGCCGTGCAAAGATTGTCTTGGATAACAGCTGGATGTATTGCTTTTTGCTTTGCTGTTGTATATGTTGCCGTTCAGCTTCCGTTTAGTCCTACCTCATGGGCCAAAGAAGAAGAGTTTAATAAAATTTTTGCGGGATCTCTTTGGATTATGCTTGGTAGCATCATTGCTTTCATTGTTTCTCAATTTGTAGATGTAAGAATGTTTTGGTTGATGAAAAAATTAACAGGAAATCGTTTTATTTGGCTCAGATCAACTGGCTCTACCGTTGTTTCCCAATTAATAGATTCTTATTTGGTTTTATTAATTGGTTTTTATTTACCGGGTAAAAAAACATTTAATGATGTTTTGTACTACGGAATAACTGGATATACCACCAAGCTTGTTATAGCCATTTGCCTTACGCCATTAATTTATCTTCTTCATTTCGGAATCAAAAAATTAATTGGAAAAAAGGAAGCAGAAAAAATGGCCTTAGAAGCAACAGAGGAATCGTTTAAAAAATGAAGAATTTAATTAAAGTATGAATATTCTGACATACGGACTTATTGCCTTTACATCAATATTTTCATTTACAACATTCGGAAATGAAATCAAGTTGAATAAATATGCTTTTACTCCATACCTTATAAAAAATAATAAGGAGCATTATCGGTTTCTCTCTCATGCTTTCATTCATGCGGACGAAATGCATTTGTTTTTTAATATGCTTGGTTTATATTTTTTCGGGATTTACCTCGAAGATTATTTCTGTATTGCCATGTACGGTCCAGTAGTTGGGAAAATTGTTTTTCTTTTATTTTACACTACAGCAATATATGCCGCCTCTTTGCCCCAATATTTCAGGCAAAAAGACATTAGGGGAGTTTCATCGATTGGAGCAAGCGGTGCAGTTAATTCAATTGTGTTTGCATATATAATGGTTAATCCAACCAGTAAATTAAGTTTTTTTCTTATCCCTATTGGTATTCCTGCGTGGATATTTGGCATTTTCTATTTGGGAATGAGCTATTATCTTTCAAAAAGAAAAAGAGGAAATACTGTAATTGATAATATTGACCATTCTGCACATTTTTGGGGAGCCCTTTACGGAATTGTTTTTGTCTGCACCATCAATCCTCCTATATTAATTGAATTTTTCATGAAAATTTTTGGCTTTAATCTTTTTTCATAATGAATGTTACATTTTTAGGGACAGGAACATCGCAGGGCATACCTGTTATTGGTTGTAAATGTATTGTTTGCATATCTAATGATTCGAAAGATAAGCGCCTACGTACATCTGCACTAATTGAACTTAACGGTGTAACAATTGTAATTGATAGTGGGCCAGATTTCAGGCAACAAATGCTCAGAGAAAATGTAAATCACGTTGACGCAATTTTATTTACCCATGAGCACAAAGACCACATGGCAGGTCTTGATGATGTAAGGGCATATAATTACCTTACCAAAAAAGCTATGGACATATATGGAAGTAAATGTGTTCACGAAGCTATCAAAAGAGATTTCCATTACGTTTTTCATTCCGAAAAATATCCGGGAGTACCTGATCTTAACTTAAAAGAAATTAGTGACGCTCCATTTTGGGTTAACGATGTAAGGATATTACCAATTAAAGTTAAACATCATAAAATGAATGTCAATGCATTTAGAATTAATGATTTCACATACATAACTGATGCAAATAAAATAGAGGATAATGAACTTGAAAAAGTTAAAGGTTCAAAAATTATTGTTCTAAATGCGTTAAGAAAAGAACCTCACATTTCACATTTTACGCTTCATCAAGCAATACAATTACTAACTCAATTGAAACCTGAAAAAGCATATTTAACGCATTTCTCTCACCAGTTGGGCTTACACAAAGAAATAGAACTTGAACTTCCCGAATTTATATTACCTGCTTATGACGGGTTGAAAATTTGCATTTAATATTAAGCTTTAAAAAAACCAGTACTAACACTTGTAAGTTTATAACTATAAACTAAAGTAATTTTCAATTTTATCATGGATTATACATTTGTTACTGGTTGTCAAAACTGATTGAATTCGGTTTTGTATAAATAAAAACTAATATAATGGCAGAAGCAAAAAAAAACCGTTTTAAATCAGTTGATTATAACGATGAAAACCAGAGCTTTCTTAAAGTTGAGT
>JBKCIQ010000116.1:0-22050 GCA_046302135.1 Bacteroidota bacterium
TGGCTCGGTTATAGCAAACTGTAATACTGATTGACAACCACTAGCATCAGTTACAGTTACCGTGTAGTTATTCTGCGGAAGGTTATTTGCTGAAGACCCGCTTCCAACACTACTCCAAACAAAAGTGTAACCACCCGAACCGCCATTAACGTTTATTGTTGCAGAACCATTGCTTCCACCAAAGCAACTTATCTGGCTTGTTGTAACAGAAGCGTTTAATGTGGAGCTAACAGTCACAGTTGCTTGTGCAGTACTGCTACAACCGTTTGCATCAGTTCCCGTTACAGTATAAATTGTTGTTGAAGCGGGAGAAACAGTTATTGAGTTAGCACCACTCGACGTACCGCTTGGACTCCATGTATAATTTGTTGCGCCGTTTGCAGTAAGTGTTGCCGTTGCACCGGTACAAATACTCTCTGAATTAACGGTAACTTGAGGTGAAGGATTGACTACGACAGTGATACTATCAGTACCAAAACATCCACTGCTGTTCGATCCAACTACTGTAAAAGTTGTGGTAACAGTTAGTGTTGCCACTGGATTAGAAATTGTAGATGAACTCAAACCCGCCGAAGGACTCCAAACAAAGTTGTTGGCGCCAGTAGCATTTAATTGTACACCACTTCCGGAACAACCTGATAAGTTATTACCGGCGTTAACTACCAATGCAGAACTAATATTCAAAGAAATGGTATCCTTATCGATACAACCATTTGCATCTATTCCAGTAACAATATAGGTTACAGGGCTTGAAGATGTAGATGTTGGATTTGAAATAGAGGTAGAAGATAGGCCTGATGCAGGCGACCAAATATAGGTAGTTGCATTACCACCTGCATTAAGTTGAACGGTATCCCCGGCACATGCTGTAACATCAGGACCGGCGTTAAGATTTGGTCCCTGATTTACTGTCACAGTTACTGAGTCTTGCCTTGAACAACCATTCTGCGTAGCGGTAACTGTGTAGGTAGTAGTTACTGTTGGTGTTGCCGTAGTATTTGCCGTATTTGTTGAAGACAAGCCCGTCGGAGGGTTCCAGGTAATGTTTGTTGCAGGTGTTGTCGCAGAAATATTTGTGGATGCGCCTACACAAATAGAAGGATCAGGACTTGTTGTTAGAGAAGGTCCTGATAAAACAACTATTGAAACGGCATCTGATTTAACGCAACCATTTGCATCTGTACCCGTAACAGTATAAGTTGTACTTGCAGTTGGTGTGGCAATAGGGTTTGATATATTAGAAGATGATAAAGTAACAGTTGGGGTCCAGACATAAGTTGACGCACCAGAAGCATTTAATTGCCAAGTGGCACCACTACAAATTATCTGATTTGTTCCTGCATCCACATTGGGTAAAGGATTAACAAAAACCGTCATAGTATCTTTGTCAAGACAATTAAAACCATTTGTGACAGTTAAAACATAAGTTGTAGTAACAGTAGGATTAGCGACAGGATTGGAAATTGCCGTGTTATTCAAACCTGTTCCCGGAATCCAACTGAAATTTCCAGCACCGCTGCCATTTAAAGTGGTTGAGCTACCCGAACAAATGGTATCATCAACCGATGCACTTGCAATTGGTGTAGGATTAACAGTAATTTTTACGCTGTCTGTTTTAACACAACCATTAGCATCTGTTCCCGTAACAAAATATGTAATTGTATTGGTAGGGGTTGAAACAGAATTGGCTGTATTAGTGGAAGATAAAGCTGTGGAAGGAGACCATACATAACTACTGGCTCCTGAAGCTTGAAGATTAACTGTGTTACCATCACAAATCGTAACGTTCGTTCCGGCATCAACAGGAGGTAGTGGATTTACATTGACCACAATTGTGTCCTTCCCAAGGCAACTCCCGTTAGAAATTGTAACAGTATAGGAGGTCGTTACAGTTGGTGAGGCAACAGGGTTAGAAATAGTTGAAGAACTAAGGCCTGCAGGAGGGCTCCAATTATAAGTCGCGCCACCTGAAGCGTTAAGGTTTGTTGTGTTTCCGGCACAAATAGTTTTATCAGGACCGGCGGCAGGCGAAGGTAATGGATTAACGAATACCGACACGGTATCTGTGGCAGTACAACCGGGAGCAGTTGTCAACGAAACTGTATAAGTCCCAGAAACTGTTGGAGTGAATGTAGGCGTGTATGTATTGGCACCTGTCATTCCTACAGATGGGCTCCAGGTTACATTTGGACTCACATTGTTATTAAAAACTATAGACCAGTTATTCAGTGTGCCCACATCCCCACCAGCATTATCAGTAACAATAAGCGACCATGTTCCGTTTGCAATACAGCTAGCTAATGCGGAAAATCCTCCGGGACCCTCGGGGGCAAAAGTACCTGTGAATGGGGCGGCATTAAATCCGGCAGAGCCAATAATGTTAGTAGCTGTAGGGGTAAAGCAGGTTTGGGTGTAATTATCTCCGGCACCACCATTTGCCTGACTTAATATCAATTGGGCTCCGTTTGGACATAAAAGAGAAATAGTTAAATCCGCGTCCCAGGTATGCGTAATATCTAAGCATACCTGACTGATTGATGTAGTCGAAAAGGTCGGAATATTTAATCCTGTTACGTTTATGTTTGAAGTAGTGGTGTTATAGTCTGTAATACCAAATGGTGTGTTATTTGAAAAACTAACCTGGTTATTTACCGTTGTGGTCGAACTTCCATTTAGAGTTACACCGGTTCCAAGACAAATTGATTGCGTAGGGCCTGCATCAACATTTGGTTGAATAACGTTTACTGTTACTTGTGTAGAACATGAATCAGCTATTCCATCTGTATAATAAACGGTGTAGGTTGTGGTAGTTAGAGGACTTGCAACAGGATTAGCAATGTTGGTTGCGCTTAAACCGGTTGGCGGAGTCCAAACATAGTAATGCGGATTAGCACAGGTTCCTGATATAACAACATTATCGATTCCCCAGTGATCATTAAAATTTCCTGATATTGCCAATTGAGCCCACCTAAAAGATGTTGTTGGAGAAATAGCGGCTGCCGGAATAGGAAAACAGTAATTTGCCCAAGTAGTGTAAGGCGATGCCGCCGAACCACCAGATCCATTGATGTTTGGATCAAAATAAAAAATTGTTGTCCATGTAGCTCCAAAATTTGTGGAATACTGAAGATAAACTCCTTCAGTCGCTAAATCCGGTCCTTCACAAGGAGAAGCTGCGCCTTGGGTAGCTAAAGCTAGATCGAAACATACAGACCCAGCACAGTTGATGTTAAAAGTTTGTGTCTCAATTGTCCTTGGTGCAGCGGAAACCGAACCCATCCATAAGTATGCAGCACCACCGTTCGGATTTGTTACACATGGATTCGTAAATTCCGCACCCGAATTCGTGTTCCATCCTGCGCCGGCTGTACCTGTATTGAAATCATTACTATAAGTAATGGTACCTCCGGTAGCGCTTGCGTTTAGTTGAACCGATTGTCCACAATCAATGGTAGAGGTAGTGGGTGTTGCTGAAACGGTACATTGAGCAGAAATTTCAAGAGAGGTGACAACTAACAATGCAAATAATGTAAATATTTTTCTCATTTTTTTAGAGTTAACAAATTGGTTTTAGTTGAATTGGTTTCATCAAAATCAAGATTTTAAGATCACTTTTCAGTGCCGGTTATCTTAAGATTAACTAATTTAAAATTTGGATAGCTAGTTGATGTTTTTACATCTAGCAATTTTGAAACAATCTTCAATTCATTTGGACAAGTAAGCTTACATTCACCCGTTTTGGTTTCTAAAGGTTGCAACACCAATGAATAATGATATTCACCATTTTCCCGGTTACATGTAATGCATTTTCCGGACTCGTCAAAAAGTTCTAAATCCCACTCAACTTTAACCTGCTTTGTGGATTGGTTTCTAAAATCAAGTAAAAACCATCTTTGCTTGAAAGCATTATCGAGGTTGCAGTCAGATGTTTTATAACGAACGATAACTTCAGGAGAGGAGTGTATGAGTTTCCAATCATCTATTATATTGTTAAACAATTGGATGAACGGCAAAAAAACAAGAATAAAAAGTTTCATGATTTTTTTTTAAATTTTGTAACTTCCAAATTTAAATATTAATTATTCTAAATAAAACATATTTGTAAATATTATTTTCTCACAAATTAACATAATAAATACCTGTACTATTTTAATAGTATCTACATAATTAATCTGTCAAAAATCTTGATATTAAACACATTAGAGTAACATAAATGAAAATTAAAAAATCAACTCCTTAAAACGGAATTTTCTAAATGAATTGTTTTTTGCTCTAATCAAAATTTGACCATCAAGTCCAACATCACATATCTCTCCTTCTAGCAATGAACCATCAACGATGCTAAAGCGATGCCTTGTTTTATAAAGGTAAAGCCTATTGAGATATTCATGCCTTATGGAATTGAATTTCAAACCTTTCAATTTTAAATACCAAATCTCGATCTTTTTACACAATTTTTCAGTCAAAAATTCTACATCGAGGTCAATAAACTTCAAATTTTTAATTGAAACAGCCCTTTGATCAACAAAGTCAAATTGAGTCTGGTTAACATTTAATCCAATTCCGATAACTGAGGTAATGGAACCTCCCCTGAAAAGATTTTCAATTAAAATACCGCAAATTTTCTTATCATCAACTAATATATCGTTAGGCCATTTTATCTTAATGTCATGCTTTGATCCTAATGTTTCTGTCAGTAAGTCATGTACCGCTAATGAAATCGTCATACTTAATAAAAAAATATTCTCAGCTGAAAGAAAACTCGTTTGATAAATAAGAGAACAAGTAATATTTTTACCACTTTCAGAATACCATAAATTACCTGTTTGTCCCCTACCCTTAGTTTGATTTTTTGCTGAAATCAAGGTTCCATCAGGTAAATTGCCAGACTTTAACATTTCAATGGCATAGGTATTGACAGAGTCGCATTCACTTAACTTGATGTGATATTGCCCTGTAAAAAGTGTTTCCATGTTTTTTTAACGAATACAGCCAATAATTGGTTATTTTTGTCAACCTTTACCAATTAGAGGTAAATCTATACCAAAAAATTGAACGGAACAAAAGCTATGATTAAAAAAAGCGCAAAAAAAAGAGTTACAAAATCTAAAGAAAATAAAAGTGTTGTAGGCGCCAAAAAAAGTGCTAAAGGTAATTCTACTAAAACAAGGAGTAAAGGCACCAAAAAAAAATCTGGTTCAACCAGCCTGGCTGAATTAATTGTTGAAGGTATGCTTGAGAAAAAAGCTCATAACATCACCATTCTAAATCTAAGCGAAATTCAAAATAGAGTTGCTGATATTTTCGTTATTTGCGACGCAGATTCTACTACTCACGTTAATGCTATTGCAGATTCTGTTGTAGAAGTAGTAAAGAAAAAAATGAATGAAAAACCATTTCACAGTGAAGGTTGGGAAAATGGTCAATGGATTTTGCTCGACTATGTTAATGTTGTAGCTCACATTTTCATGAAAGAAACAAGGGAATTTTACGATATTGAAACACTTTGGGCAGATGCAGTTAAAACAACTATTGAATAATTCAATATTCCAAGAAAAAAAAGAAATTAAAAGCTAAAAAATAAAAATGGCAAATAAAAATAACAATAAAGGATCTTTCAACTTTTACTGGCTATATGCAGTTGTGGTAATTCTCTTGCTAGGACTCGTTTACTTCGATATGATTGGTTTGGGCGGAACCAAATACAATATTGGATTGAAAGAACTAAAAACAAATTTATTAACCAAACCCGGCTATGTAAAACAAATAGTTGTAGTTAATGAGAAGTATGCAGAGATTACGGTAAATACCGATTCCATCTCGAAAGATCCATACTTTAAAAACCATGTTCCTCCATATGTTTTTCCTAAAAATTACAAAGGCCCCCACTTTACTCTTGTTGTGCCAAAAGATAAATTTCTTGATTTCGTAATCAGCACACAAAGAGATGCAAATGTTCCAGAAAACCTCAAAGTTTACCCTGAAAATATAGAAAGAACAGATCTTAGCGATCACCTTAGCTGGTTGCTTCCTATTATAATAATGGTTGTATTATGGTTTGTATTAATGAGAAGAATGACAGGTGGTGGTGGTGGTGGACAAATATTCAATATCGGAAAATCAAAAGCGGTGCTGTTTGACAAAGACACTAACGTACAATTACCTTTAATGATGTGGCAGGACTTGCAGAGGCAAAAGTTGAAGTAATGGAAATTGTTGACTTTCTAAAAAACCCTAAGAAATACACCGAACTTGGAGCAAAAATACCAAAAGGTGCACTCTTAGTTGGCCCTCCGGGAACCGGAAAAACATTACTTGCTAAAGCTGTTGCCGGTGAAGCCAAAGTTCCCTTCTTTTCCCTATCAGGTTCTGACTTTGTAGAGATGTTTGTAGGAGTTGGTGCGAGTCGTGTACGTGATTTGTTCAGACAGGCAAAAGAAAAAGCACCGTGTATAGTTTTCATTGATGAGGTTGATGCAATCGGGCGCGCAAGAGGTAAAAGTGTTTCCGCAGGTGCAAATGACGAAAGAGAAAATACACTAAATCAGCTCCTGACCGAAATGGATGGATTCGGAACAAATAGTGGTGTTATTATTCTGGCTGCAACTAACAGAGCTGACATACTTGACAGAGCACTCCTCCGCCCGGGAAGATTCGACAGACAAATTTATGTTGACATGCCTGACATGTTGGAAAGAAAAGAAATTTTCAAGGTTCATCTAAAGCCACTAAAACTTGATGCAGATATTGATATTGATTTTTTAGCCAAACAAACACCGGGATTCTCTGGTGCAGACATTGCTAATATCTGTAATGAAGCTGCGTTAATTGCCGCTAGAAATAATAAAAAGACTGTAACCAAACAAGATTTTCTTGATGCAGTTGACAGGGTTATTGCAGGACTAGAAAAGAAAAATAAAATCATCACACCATACGAGAAAAAAGTAATAGCGTATCATGAGGCAGGGCATGCAACTGTAAGTTGGATGTGTGAATTTGCCTCACCGCTCATAAAAGTTACAATAGTGCCAAGAGGAAAATCTTTAGGTGCGGCATGGTACTTACCTGAAGAAAGGCAAATTACCACTGCAGATCAGTTAGAAGATGAAATTTGTGCGGCACTTGGCGGAAGAGCCGCTGAGGAAATTACTTTCGGTAAAGTTTCAACAGGAGCCTTGAGTGACCTGGAGAAAATAACTAAACAGGCATACGCCAGCATTGTATATTATGGTTTGAACGAAAAAATTGGGAATATTTCTTATTACGATTCATCAGGCCAAAGTGAGTATAATTTTGGGAAACCATACAGTGAACACACAGCACAGATTATAGACGAGGAAGTAAAGAAAATGATTGACAAAGCTTACCGCCGAACTTTGGAAATTCTTCGTGACAATAAAGATAAATTAGCTCAATTGGCTGAAAAACTATTGGAGAAGGAAGTTATTTTCAGAGATGATCTAGAAGCGATTTTCGGCAAGCGTCCATTTGAAAAAGATATTGCGGCAGATGCAAATATTCAGCCTTAAACATAATTAATGGAAGAATCTACCTCAAGAGAGAAAATTCTTAAGAAGGTTAGAAAGGCCCTGGTTGAAAAAGGAAATTCAGAGTATTTAAATGCGGATTTTACTTCGCCTTTGTTCACGGAAGAATCTGAAATTCCTGAAATTATCTTCGCGAAAAATTTTATAGAACAAAAAGGTAATTTTATTTTTTGCCGAAACGATGAGGAAGCATTTGGCTTACTAAAAGAAATTTTTATTCAAAATAACTGGAATAATCCCGAGTTTCATGAGGAAGAAATATTCTATTACGCAGAAAAGGCGGGAATTAATAAATTAAATAAAAATGATGAAGTAAATAAAATTTCAATTACGCTGTGTGAATGCCTTGTTGCTTCAACTGGAAGTATTTTGATTTCATCGGCACAGGAAATATCTACTCGACTTACCGTGAATTGTAAAATTCATATTGTTATTGCATTTACCTCACAAATTGTAAATACCATATCTGATTCATTACAATACATTGAGAAAAAATATTTAAATAATCAACCGCGCCAACTCACATATATTACAGGGGCGTCAAAAACAGCAGACATTGAACAGCAATTGGTTTACGGTGCACATGGCCCAAAAGAAATCTTTTGTTTCCTTATTGAAAATTGAATTCTAAACAATTACCAAAGGAATATTTATTTGATGACGCACCCGTTCAACGGTAGTACCAAAAATTAAATCTTTGAATCTATGATGGCCATGACTTCCCATGATTAATAGTTCTGCACCCGAATCTTTCACCATTATTGGTATTGATTTTTTTGGGTTTCCAAAGCCCAATTTACCACTCACTTTATATCCATTTTCATTCAATTGTGAGATGTATTGATTGAGCTGTAGCCTGTCACTTTCAGTCTCATGATCCATGGCTTCATTACCTGAAAAAAAAGCACCCGCTGTTTCAACCACATGAAGCAAAACATATTCAGAATTTTTCCCGCCTAAAAAAAGTGCTTTGGAAATCGCTTTTTCATCACTGTTACTGAAGTCAACAGCAATCAAAATTCTTTTTGGTGAGTCAGGTAGGTTTATATTGAGACTACCGCTCGCAATATGATGACTCAATTCCCTTCGATCATCACCACGCTTAAACAGAGGAAGTAAGATGATATATAAAAGTATTATAAAACTAAAGGTAAGAAATGGAAGAATTAGAAATATTAACCAATACCTTAAATTTGGATTTTGAAGTCCATCGATAGCTGAATTAACCAAATAATTTAAATTCAAACCAATAATAATAAAAGAAGAAACCCATGAAAAAAGTTTTGACCAAAAACCAATGGCAAATTCTCCCATTATTTTTTTGTTACTCACAAACTGAATCAAAGGCACCACTGCAAAACCTAATTGCAGACTCAACACTACCTGAGAAAAAACCAGGAGATCTATGGTTTTTTCCTCACCATAAAAAATAATTACCAATGTTGCAGGCACAATCGCCAAAACACGCGTTATCATTCTTCTCAACCATGGCTGAATTCTAAGATTTAAATATCCTTCCATCACAATTTGTCCGGCCAAAGTACCTGTCAATGTTGAACTTTGCCCGGATGCAATCAATGCAACAGCAAATAAAATTGGGGCTGCAACTGTACCCAACAAAGGTGCCAGAAGTTGATGTGCTTGCTTAATGTCTTCTACATTTCTGTAACCATTATTATAAAAGGCAGAAGCGGAAAGTATCAAAATTGCGGCATTAACAAACAAAGCTGCGTTTAAAGCAATTGAAGAATCAATGAAATTAAAGCGGATAGCCTTCTTTATTCCATCTCTGGTTCTATTAAATTTCCTTGTTTGAACTAAAGATGAATGCAAATAAAGATTATGAGGCATCACTGTAGCACCAATTATTCCTACAGCAATCATTAAAGCTTCATTACTCTTTAAACTTGGAACTAAACCTGTTAAAATACCAGTAAGCGAAGGCTTGGCAAAAAACATCTGGGCAAGAAAAGACAAACCAATTAGGGAAACAAGGAAAATAATAAAGGCTTCAAGTTTTTTAATTCCATAATTCAATAAAAACAAAAGCAAAAAAGTATCCAGAACTGTAATGCAAATTCCAATTATTAAAGGTATATCAAACAGAAGCTGAAGTCCAATAGCCATTCCAACAACCTCGGCAAGATCACACGCCGCGATAGCAATTTCAGCGAGAAAATAAAGAAATAAATTAATGAATTTCGGATAGTTTTCTCTAGATGCCTGGGCTAAATCTTTTCCTGAAACGATTCCTAATCTTGAACAATGACTTTGAAGTAATAAAGCAATAAGATTACTCATCAACAATACCCACAACAATGAATATCCAAATTTACTTCCTCCTGCAATGTCTGTTGCCCAATTACCCGGATCCATGTAACCAACACTCACCATATAAGCGGGTCCTGCAAAAGCAAAAAATCTTTTCCAGCCACCGCCAACCCGCTCTGTATTTACGCTTTCGTTTACTTCTTCGAGCGATTTACTCATAATAAAAAATAATTATGCTAATCAAATTTAATAAATTAGGATGACCTAATTTTTATTAAAAGAGAAATATTTTTTTAATAAGATTTAAATATTTTTTTACCCATGTAAATACTTGCGACACCAAAAGTAAGTCGCGTTTGGGTAACCTCCTCATAACCACAAGCACGTAAGTGTTGCAGAAATTTCTCACCATGTGGAAAAGCATTTACTGAGGCAGGAAGGTATGAATAGGCAGAAGTATCTTTTGAAATAATTCTGCCAACAACGGGGAGCACAAATCGAAAATACAAGCCATAAAAAGGCTTGAACCAACCTTCGGGTTTACTGAATTCAAGAATGATTACCTTCCCTTCGGGTTTTAAAACGCGAAACATTTCTCTTAGGCCTGAATCAAGATTCTGAAAATTTCGTACACCGAAAGCTATGGTAATTGCATCAAATGATGATGTCTGAAAAGGAAGATTCTCTGCATCCGCCTTTATGAAACTGATTTTCTTATCTATACCTAAATTCGAAACTTTTTTTCTTCCGAATTCCATCATACCCTCAGATATATCAGCTCCAATAATTTTATCAGGATTAGCACGAAGTGAAGCAATTGCAAAATCACCGGTTCCGGTGGCAAGATCAAGTATGGATTTTGGATTTAACTTAACCAATTCATCAACCGCCTTTTTTCTCCAACTACGATGAATGCCTAATGATAAAATCTGATTTAAGCGATCATACTTTGGAGCAATGTTATCGAACATAGACTCAACTTGAACCTTCTTTTCCCGATCATCCTGATACTGAGTTACTACTGAGTCTGCTTTTG
Source organism: Bacteroidota bacterium (assembly GCA_046302135.1). Taxonomy (GTDB): domain Bacteria; phylum Bacteroidota; class Bacteroidia; order B-17B0; family Aurantibacillaceae; genus AM-1111. Next base: position 10,855 of record JBKCIQ010000116.1, read on the forward strand.
CCAAATTAATCTTATGAAATTATTTTTTTACAAATTCAAGTTTCAATGCTTCCTGAAACAATCTATCCTTTTCTACAGGAACAACACCGATTTGCTCACACACTAAGCCTCCGGCAAGATTTGCAAGTGCTGCCGTAACAACCGGATGTAACTCTAATGCTCTACAAAGTGATGCCACACTTATTACAGTATCACCAGCCCCTGACACATCTGAAATATTTCTAATATGAGCCGGGAGATGCTCTTTTACTTTTCTGGAATTTGTCAATATTCCCCTCTCAGAAAGTGTTACGATAGCGGTTTCAAATTTCTGTTTAACACGAAAACTACTGATAGCCCTTTGAATTTCTGATACATTTTCCATATCAAAATCCATCTTTAAACCTTCACGTAACTCTTTAAGGTTTGGTTTGAATAAGGTAACTCCTTTGTAAGCTGTAAAATTCTTCTTCTTCGGATCTACTGCTGTTGGAATACCTTTTGACCTTGCAAGCTCTACAACCTTCTGAATCAATTTTGGAGTAATCAATCCCTTATTGTAATCCTCAAAAATTATTACATCTATTTTATCGTGAGCAATAATGTATGAAATCAATTGTAATAAAGTTGCAGATTCGTTAGGATGAACATCTTCCTCAGTTTCTTCATCTACCCGAATCATTTGTTGATTATTTCCTATAACACGAGTTTTAATGGTGGTTACTCTATCTCTCGATTTCAGAATACCTTTTTGACTTAATTTTTGGGAACGAAGCAAATCAAGGAACTGAGTCCCTTCATGATCAACTCCAATTACCGAACACAGAATTGGGTTTGCTCCCATTGCCTGAACATTGAGAGCTACGTTGGCAGCTCCTCCTAAACGCTTTTCTTTTTTATTTACAGCCAAAATAGGAACCGGTGCCTCTGGCGATATCCTTGAAACGTTTCCCCAGAGATAAGCATCCACCATAACGTCACCAATGATGAGAACATTTAATGAATTAAATGAATCAAATATTTTTACTAGCTGGTCTTTGCGAAGTGAGGGTTTTCTCATTGATAAAATTTCGTTACGAATTTAGAAATAATACTTTTGATTTTTATACTGAAATTGAAAATTAAATTAATAAGGCTTGAAAAATCTTACGTAAATTTATGAGGTGAAACTCAAAATCATTGCTATTCTAATTTTCTTCGCCTTTTTTGTCTTTTCGCAATCTAAAAATTATGATCGTTTTGCTGATTCAATGGTGGCTGCCGGTCAATCAGAAAAATTAATAGATTTCTTTCGTCAAGAAGACAAAAAAAAACCAAACAATGAAGATATTACAAGATGGCTTGGATACCTTCACCTCATAAAAAACGATGCAGACAACACAATTAAATATTATCTAGCCGCTTTAAAAATAAACCCAAATTGCGGAATGTGCTATGTCAACCTTGCCAAAGCTTATTTGATAAAAACCGACTATCAATCATCCTTACGTTTTTGCAACAAAGCCATAGAAATTGAACCGGAAAACTCGGTTTTTATTGGATTAAGAGGAGAAATAAAAGCAATGTCTGGTGATGGTCTTGGGGCAGGATTTGACTTTGACAAAGCAGTGCAGATGGATGACAAAAACTATGAAAATTTCCTGAGGCGCGGTTTGTTCGATTCGAAAAAGGGAATGTTTAGCTCTGCCTTAATGGATTTTACTAAAGCAACAGAACTTAATCCGGGATATTACCGTTGCTGGTTCGAAAAGGCCAGCATTGAATTCAATCTACAACAATATCCGGAAGCATTGGAAGACATTAACAAAGCAATAGAATTGGATAGCATCAGGCCAGAATTATACACAGGACGCGCAGCTATTTATGCGGTAATTTCAGAACACAACCTTGCAATTGCAGATTATAGTAAATCTATTCAAATTGAACCTAAAAATTATTACGCCTATTATTACAGATCACTTGAAAAATATGCTTTGGAGGATATGGATGCCGCTTGTATAGATATAAATGAAGCAATGTCCATAGCGGGTAATAAAGACACTTCATTTGTGAATCAGATAAAATATTCTGCAGATAATTTTTGTGACTCCACTCAGGCTGAATTCTATTATCAACGGGGAATAGCTTCATTCAATCTGAAAAATTACGAGCAGGCCTTAAAATTTTATAATTCTGGATTGAAAAAATTCCCGGAACATACTTACCTGATTTCATTTAGAGGGAATGCATTTTTTGCATTGAAAAAATACAAAGATGCTATTGCGGATTATGAAATGGCAGTTTCAAAAAAAGAGAACGTAAAAAGTGATCTTAATCCTCAAAAAAGAAAATTTTATGAAGAGAAAAATTACCTCGATAAATTTACTGACGGTCTTATTTCATCTGATTTATATCTGATGTCAGCATCCTATTTCATTGTGGGTGATTTCGAGAAAGCAATGAACTCAATAATTGAAGCAATAAAAATTGCACCCGAAGTAAATGACTTTGGCAAAGAAAATTATTTAAATCTCCGTGGATGCATTTACTTAATTTCCGGAAAAAACGAAGAAGCCATTAAAGATTTTAATCAATGTATCGAACTAAATCCGGACTTCGAGAATTCTTATGTAAATAAAGCGGTAGCAATTTTATGCAATGAAATAAAGCCTGAGTTGCAAACTGAAATTGCCAGTGGAGGAGTTGATAAAGATGCTTTCAATCCAAGCTGGAAAATACCATACGAAAAAATAAAAAAGATTTCCAAGGAAAAAATAAAAGAAACACTTGAATACTGTGAAAAAGCAATTAAAATCAACCCCGTTTTTCCAATGGCTTATTACATCTCAGGTATGGTGAAAAAATTTAAAGGAGACTCGGAATATTGCAAAGATTTAATTCAAGCCCACAAAATGAAATACGAAGTTGAGATGAAATTAATCAACAAGTGCTTAAAATAAGTAACGATAAAATTATTTCAATTTTTCAACAGAAGATTTAATCCTTCTTAATGCCTCTGTAAGTTTATCATCACTGGTTGCATACGAGAAACGTATGTAGTTGTCATCACCAAATGCAGCACCCGGAACCAAAGCCACATGTGCATCTTCCAACAAGTAATTACATAAATCAGTTCCACTGTTAATAATAAATCCATTGTGAGATTTCCCAAAGCATTCACTCACCTCAGGAAAAACATAAAATGCTCCTTCCGGTAAATTTGCCTTAAATCCGGGAATCGATTTCATTCCTTCCAAAACCAAATCTCTTCTCCTGAGAAAAACATCTCTCATATAATATGTTTCGGCAGATGGTAATTCCATTGCCTTATGCATTGCTTTTTGGGTGATGGAACATGTTGCAGAGGTAAACTGACCTTGCATTTTATCGCATGCCTGAGCTATCCATTTAGGACCGGCAAGAATTCCACCTCTCCAACCCGTCATCGCAAAACCCTTAGACACTCCGTTAATTGTAATGACTCTGTCTTTAATAAAATCAAATTGAGCCATACACTCATGACCGCCAACAAAATTGATGTGCTCATAAATTTCATCAGAAAGAATATATAGCTCATCATGTTTTGCCACAACTTCTGCCAATGCTTGCAATTCCGATTTTGAATAAACACTACCGGTAGGATTACATGGAGTTGAAAAAATCAGCATTCTAGTTTTTGAGGTTATGGCCGATTCAAGTTGTTGAGGTGTGATTTTGAAATCTTGTTCAATGGTGGTCTTTACTGTTACCGGTACAGCTTCAGCAAGTTTTAATAACTCAATATAACTCACCCAAAATGGAGATGGAACGATAACTTCATCACCCGGATTTACAACTGCAAGAATTGCATTGGCAATACTTTGTTTAGCACCGGTACTCACCACAATATTCTCAGGAGTGTACTCCAATCCGTTATCACGTCTAAATTTTTCACAAATCGCTTGTCTCAATTCTAGGTACCCACTAACATGAGTGTAGTAACTAAAGTTATCATCAATTGCTTTTTTCGCTGTATCTTTTATGATTTGAGGAGTTGGAAAATCGGGCTCACCTAAACTAAGACTAATGATGTCTACACCTTGTGCCTGCAATTCTCTGCTCTTTCGAGCCATTGCAATGGTTTGAGATTCACTCAATTGTTTGATCCTTTCAGATAAATGAGTCATATAAGGATTTACTTGTTTGGTGTGAATTTCGATATTTATTATCAATTATTGAAATAAATATGAGGCAAATTATCAAAATAGCATGGAATAAAATTTTTAGCTGTGAAACCGCTTGATTATCTTTACAACATATAAAAAAATTGAAATGGACTCATTCTGGGAACTTTTAAAAATTCTCTTGCCATCTACGGCAGTTTTACTTTGTGCTTATTTTTTAGTTAAAAAATTTCTCGATAGTGAAACTAAAAAACGTGAATTGGAAATAAGAAAAAATACAAGCCATCAAACGATTCCAATTAGATTGCAGGCATTTGAGAGGATATTGATTTTTCTAGAAAGAATTCATCCTGTTCAACTTGCAATAAGATTAAATCAAGCCGGTATTTCAACTGAACAATTACATAGAGAAATGTTGAAATCAATTAAAAGTGAGTATGAACATAACATTTCCCAGCAATTGTATGTTGGTTCCGATACTTGGGACTTTATTAAAACTGCAAAAGAAGAGACAATCAAAATCATCAACCTATCTTACCAAAAGGTAAATCCTGAAACAAGAGGAGGTGAATTGGCTCAGGTAATCATACAGTTGACTGGCAATGTTGACAAACTACCTAGCCAAATTGCAATTGAAATGGTTAAAAAAGAGGCCCTAAAAATTTTCTGATTATTTCAATGGAACTAAAGGAAGAAAATTTAGATATTTCTATTAACCAATGGAAAGAAAGACTTGAAAAAGACCTGAAAGGAATAACATTTCAGCAACTATCTAAAACTGACTCAAACGGAATAGAAATATTTCCATTCTACAATAAAGAAAATTCAATAAAGCAACATCAGATATCATTTACTCATCGTGAATGGGAAATTTGTAGTCAGCAAATATCGGAGGAAGACCACATTCAGAATAAAAGCGCACTTAAACATCTTAACAACGGCGCGAATTCACTAATATTTAATATTCATTCTGGAACAAATCCAAAAAAATTACTGGATAGCATTCAAGCTGAATACATCACTACACATTTTGCCTACAAAGAAAAAAACATCGAATTTATTGATGGTTTGAATTCCTATTTTAAGGGAATAAACAGCAATTTTTCTCAAATTAACGGTAGCATCATTTACGATCCAATTTCAACCTATTTACGTGGCTACAAAGAAGGATTTGAACTAAGACTCAACTTTTGGAAAAAAATTTCAGAAAGTGAATTAATCAATAATTCGGCTTTGAGTTCATTCACGACCGACGCCTATATTTATCAAAATTCAGGCTGTAACACTGTAAACGAGTTGGCTTTTACCCTAGCCCAAGTAAATGAACAACTCCATTTCATCTCTCAACACAATATAAAAACTTCAGATAAAAAATTTGTAATCTTTACTTCTACAGGTATAAATTTCTTTGAAAACCTTTGCAAATTCAAATCGCTTAGAAACCTGATAAAGTTTTTATTGAATGAATACGGATTGAAAAACGAAATTTTTATTCATGCAACTAACTCGCTAATCAACAAAACAGCAAAAGACGTTTACAACAATCTCATACGATCAACCATAGAAGCAATGAGTGCAATTGCTGGTGGAGCTAACTCAATATCAATTGCTCCTTATAATTTTGTTACAGAAAAAAAAGATGCTAACGCACAACGTTTAGCAATGAATCAATTGTTGATCTTAAAAGAGGAAGCATTTTTATCAAAAGTTGCAGAGGTTGGTGCGGGATCTTTTTACACAGATGAATATTGCAATAATCTTTCAGAAAAAGCTTGGGAAAAATTTAAATTCATTGAAAGTGAAGGAGGTTTAATTTCTTTTTTTGATAAAGGGAAACTTCAATCAGATATTAATGAAGATGCTTCCAAACTTAAAGAAGAATTTGTAAGCGGAAAAAAAATTCTCACCGGCGTAAATAAATTTTTGAACCTGAAAGAAAATCCTAACCAAAGAATTTTTCCCGGATACAGAAATGAAAACGGAATAAATTTCGAATCAATTGAAGAATGGATAAATGAATCTGTAACGAATAGCCAATGAGGAAAATATTTCAAAATACTTCATACAAAAAGATTCCTGCGAATAATGAGAATTTAAACAAAGATGTTTCTCCCACCGCTGAGCAAATTGATTTAAAGCCATTCTACTCCGAGGAAGACATAAAAGAAATAAAACATATCAATACAGCTGCCGGAATTCCTCCCTTTCTTCGCGGACCATATACCTCCATGTATGTTAAAAATCCTTGGACTATTAGACAATACGCAGGATTCAGCACAGCGGAGGAAAGCACTGCATTTTACAGAAGGAATTTGGCGGCAGGTCAGAAAGGACTTTCTGTTGCATTTGATCTGGCTACACATCGCGGTTACGATAGTGATCACGATAGAGTGAAAGGAGATGTAGGCAAAGCTGGTGTGGCCATTGATTCTATATTGGACATGAAAGTTTTGTTTGATGAAATTCCGCTCGGCGACATCAGTGTTTCTATGACAATGAACGGAGCAGTTTTACCAATTCTTGCTTTCTACATCGTTACTGCCGAGGAACAAGGAGTACCAATGGAAAAATTGAGTGGAACAATTCAGAATGATATCCTGAAAGAGTTCATGGTGAGAAATACTTACATCTATCCACCTGAACAAAGCATGCGCATCATTGCAGATATTTTCAAATTCACCAGTAAGAACATGCCTAGGTTCAATTCGATTTCAATTAGCGGTTACCATATGCAGGAAGCAGGTGCGACCAGCGACATTGAGTTGGCCTACACACTAGCTGATGGTATGGAGTACATCAGAACCGGGATAAAAGCAGGACTGGATATTGATGATTTTGCTCCAAGACTATCTTTCTTTTGGGCAATAGGTATGAACCATTTTATGGAAATTGCTAAAATGAGAGCGGCGAGATTAATTTGGACTAAAATTGTGAAGCAGTTTAATCCAAAGAAAGAAAAATCAATGGCGCTGCGAACACATTGCCAAACTTCAGGATGGAGTTTAACTGAACAAGATCCTTTTAATAACGTTACGCGTACATGCGTTGAAGCATTTGCAGCAGCAATGGGACATACACAATCCCTACATACCAACGCATTGGATGAAGCAATTGCACTCCCAACAGATTTTTCTGCAAGAATTGCCAGAAATACACAAATCATTCTTCAATCTGAAACAGGAATTTGCGATGTTGTTGATCCGTGGGGAGGATCGTTTTACGTTGAGTCTCTAACAAATGACATTGCTAAACGTGCGTGGATATTAATTGAAGAAATTGAATCTTTGGGAGGTATGGCAAAGGCAATAGAAACCGGAATTCCAAAGATGCGCATTGAAGAAGCCGCGGCAAGAAAGCAGGCAAGAATTGATAGTGGACAGGACATAATTGTTGGTGTAAATGCCTATAAACCTGAAGAGGAAACTGAAATTGAAATTCTTGAAGTTGACAATCAAAAAGTGAGGAATCAACAGCTGGAAAGACTGAAAAGAGTTAAATCAGAAAGAAATGAAGTTAATGTAAACAAATGCCTTGATGATCTTACAAATGCCGCAAAGAACAACACAGGAAATCTTCTTGAGTTAAGTATTAAAGCCGCAAGAGAAAGAGCTACGCTTGGTGAGATTTCTTACGCACTTGAAAAAGTTTTTGGAAGGTATACCGCAAACATCCGCTCTATATCAGGAGTTTATTCAAAAGAAATTTCAATGGACAAAGATTTTGTAAAAGCACGTGACCTAGCCAACCGTTTCGCGGAACTAGATGGCAGAAGACCTAGAATACTCATTGCAAAAATGGGCCAAGATGGACATGACCGCGGAGCGAAAGTAATCGCTACAAGTTTTGCAGACATGGGATTTGACGTTGATATTGGTCCGCTATTTCAGACTCCACAGGAGGCCGCTAAGCAGGCGGTGGAAAATGATGTTCACATTTTAGGTGTTTCTTCATTGGCGGCGGGACACAAAACCTTGATACCTGAAGTAATTGAGGAATTAAAGAAATACGGAAGAGAGGACATAATGGTAGTTGCAGGCGGAGTTATACCGAAGCAGGATTATGAATTTTTATATTCCGAAGGAGTGTCAGGAATATTTGGTCCCGGAACAGTGCTCAGCGTAGCAGCACAAAAAATAATTGAAGAACTCATCAAAAAAATTGAAGAGTAAAAACCCAATAAATGAAATTTTCATTACAATTAAAATCATATTTTTTTAGATTAAAATTTTGCGCAGTTTTCATCTTATTTTTTAGTTCGACGGTATTCTCACAGGAACAACTTTTTATCAGAGGAAAAATTTTGGATGGCAAAGACTCAACTGGTCTTCCCTCCGTCCAGATTCTATTAATCAACCAAAAAGATACCATTGATTTAAAAAACACCCAAACAGATGAAGAAGGTAAATTCTACATTGGAGAATTATCAAAAGGAAACTATAAATTCAAAGCAATTTTTTTGGGATATAAAACCCTTGTAAAAGATGTAGAAATAACAGATAAACCGGTATTTCTTAGAAAGCTTACGTTAACTCCTGATGCTCAAATTTTGAAACAAGTGGATGTGGAGGCAGTTCAAATAAGGCAAGAGCAAAAAGGAGATACCACTCTTTACAATGCAGATGCATTTAAAGTGAATAAAGATGCAACAACTGAAGATCTTGTTAAGAAGATGCCCGGCATTACTATCGAAAACGGAACTGTAAAACATCAAGGAGAAGACGTAAAAAAGGTTTTAATAGACGGAAAAGAATTTTTTGGAGATGACGCGAACATAGCCTTAAAAAATATTCCTGCAGAAATGGTAGATAAGGTTCAAGTTTATGATCGTGCAAGTGACCAGGGATTTTTCAGTGGATTTGATGATGGAAACAGTCAGAAGACAATGAACATTATGACAAAAAACAATAAAAACAATGGAACCTTCGGAAAAGCTTATGCAGGATACGGAATAGAAGATGATCAAACCGGTCGTTATCAAGCCGGAGCGAATTACAATATGTTTAAAGGAGCAAGAAGAGTTTCAATCGTTGCAATGAGTAATAACATTAATATGCAGAATTTTGGTTCGCAAGATTTACTAGGATTAAGCGGAAGCCAAGGTGGACAACGAGGAGGGATGGGCGGAGGAATGGGTGGCATGGGCAGAGGCGGCGGCGGTGGCGGAAATTGGGGAGGAATGGGTGGTAATGGCAATGCAATGAATTTTGTTGTAGGACAACAAGGTGGTATTTCAACAACACATTCTATTGGAACAAATTACTCTGATGTGTGGGGAAAAAATACGTTGGTAACAGCGAGCTACTTTTATAATCAAACAGACAATGATGCAAGCAGCGGATTGAATAGAGTTTTTTTCACTCAAATGGGAGCTGGTCAAAACTACAATGAGGATAAAAGTGCATTGAGCAACAATGGAAATCATCGATTCAATTTAAGATTTGAACATTTCATAGACTCTATGAACTCAATTGTTTTCAATCCAAGAATCAGCTTTCAGGATAATCAATCCAATAATCTAACCAATGGAGTTACTAATTTTCTTGACACTGTATTAAGTTCGTTAGAAAGTAAATACAACTCAAATAATGCTGGTTACAATTCAAATAATACACTGCTCTACCGCAAAAGATTTAAAAAATACGGGAGAACATTTTCTGCTCAACTTGGAGCAGACCTGAATTCAAAGACAGGAAATGCAGATAATTATTCATTAAACAAATACTTTTCTGAAACAGATTCTTTACAGAAAATAGATCAGCTTTCAGACAATACTAACGGGGGACAGACTTATTCAGGTAGCATAAGTTATACGGAACCAATTGGAAATTTATTTGGAATACAATTGACATATAATCCTTCTATAAATTACAATTTTGCAAATAAGAAAACATATAATCTTGATTCCATAAGTGGAATTCACTCACGTACAGACACCTTATTATCTAATGAATATAACAACACCATCACTACTCAAAAAGGTGGGATTAGCTTAAGGTACAAAACAGAAAAAATGTTGTTGGGCGCGGGTGTAAATTATCAGGAGGTTGTCCTAAATGGAAAACAGGATTTTCCTTTCGAAAACAAAGTAAATAAGCCATTCAATAATTTTTTACCTATGGTAACTTTTCAATATAGATTTTCGAAAACGAGTAATCTTAGAATGAATTATCGTACCATGACAATTCTTCCAACTGTAAATCAATTGCAAGATGTAGTTGACAATAGCAACACCTTAATGCTATCTTCCGGCAACTCTGATTTGAAACAAAACTTTAATCATTTTTTAATGACAAGGTACAATTACACTAATCCTGTAAATTCAAGAAGTTTTTTCTTTTTTATAATGGGTAACTGGGTGGAAGACTATATAGGGAACAGCACATTTTTAGCAAGAAAAGATACTTTGCTTGATGGGGGAATATTATTAAGGCAAGGCTCACAACTCAGTAAACCAATCAACATCAGCGGAAACAGAACATTCAGATGTTATACTACTTTTTCAAGTCCTATTAAAAAAATAAAAAGTACCGCAAATCTGAATCTTGGATTCTCATACAACGATTTACCGGGATTAATTAATGGAAGAAAAAATATTGCAAGCACAACAACTTATAATGCAGGACTCGTAATGGCGAGCAACATTAGTGAAAAACTTGATTTTACAATTACGTGGAACGGTTATTACAATTTAGTAACAAACACACTGCAAACTAATAGCAACAACAACTATTATTATCACATCACAACCACAAAACTCAATTGGAATTTTTTCAAGTCATTTCATCTCGCAAGTGAAATTAATTACACCTATTACGAAGGACTTAACAATAGCTTTAATCAAGAATTCACGCTTTGGAACAATTCAATTGCTTATAAGTTTTTAAAGAATAATTCAGGAGAAATCAAGCTCGGAGTATACGATGCACTCAGACAAAACAATAGTGTTGGAAGAAATGTTACAGAGACCTTTTTTGAAGACACACAAACAAGAGTCCTCCAGAGATATTATATGTTGACATTTACCTGGACATACAGAAAATTTGTTAAGAAAGAAGAAGACAAAAAAAAGAAAGAA
>JBKCIQ010000117.1:0-5783 GCA_046302135.1 Bacteroidota bacterium
AGTTTTAAATTTGTTTTATCTAGATTCAATGCTAAATTTTTGAATTTCAAATTTTCGTTATTGAATTTGAATTCCCCGGTAAAATCAAGGTTTTTATTACTCAATATTTTTTTTGAATTTCTACGTATTTCTATTAGTTTAATATTTCCCTCAGACTGAATTTCTTTTATGGATCCTGTAAAATTTCCGGATAAAAATAATTCATCAATTTCAGCTTTGTAAATGCTCGAGGAGCTTGAATCACAAAAAATAAATTTTACTTTTTTAAATGATAATTTCCTAATGAGAAAATCAAACCCTTTTCCTTGTGCTTTTGTACCTTCAATTGAATCAGATTTCCAAAAAATAACATTTGGCTTTCCTTTACTATCAAGCTTTAGATTAAGCTTCGACTCACCAAGAGAAATTTTTTTGATTGTATATTTTCCTGAAAACAAATCCATTATGCTGAAGTGCATTCGCAGTTCTCCAACATTAATAATTGTATCTCTTTTACTCCTTTTATAAGTGTCTAGAATTATTGCATTTCTGAATCGTAGGCTAGCGTCCGGGAAGGTTTTAAGAAATGTTACGTCGATATCTTCAGGTTTAATAATTACATCTGTTTTCAGATAGTGGTTTAATTTTTCTATCCCTGATTTTTTAATTTCATCCTGATAATAAAAAATTAATCCGGTAAATATTAATATCAAAAGTATACCAAGACCTGAAACCCATAGAACAGCTTGAAAAACTCTCTTTAGGATTTCTTTTTTTGAATTATATGATGAAATGCCAAGCGTTCCCTCTGCCATAGTTAATGAAGTTATGCCAAATGATGATTTTTATCTTTTTTACAGTTGATTATTTTAAACAATCTGATTTTAATAAACATTGTATATTGTTTTAATATTAAAAACAATAAATAGCAAATTTGATACATTTGAATTATGTCAGATTTTGATTATTACAACTGGATTGTTATGCCCTTGCTGATTTTTGTAGCTAGAATGAGCGATGTTACATTGGCAACATTAAGGAATATTTTCATTTCTAAAGGATTTAAACACATAGTTCCTTTTATTGGGTTCTTTGAAGTACTGATTTGGCTACTTGCTGCAAGGCAGGTATTTGGAAGTCTTTCAAACCCTGCGTGTTTTATTGCTTGGGCCGCTGGATTTTCAACAGGAACATACATTGGAATGCGTATTGATGAATACCTTGCGCTGGGCATGCAGGTTGTGCGTATTATTACCGATCAAAGTTATGATGGATTAATGGCCGCATTCAGGGAGAGTGAACATGGAATAACACTTGTAAACGCTGAGGGCTCTAAAGGCCCGGTTAAATTAATTTTTACCGTTGTAAAAAGAAAAAACATTCCGGATGTAATAAGAATAATCAATGAAACTTGCCCGGGAGCATTTTATTCAATAGAAGATGTAAGAAGTCATTCTCATGGGGTTTTCGTAAGAGAGTCTAAGCTTAGTCTAGTAAAAAAAATATTTCCTGAAAGTAAATCAAAATAAACAATCAGGAATTTTTAACGATTGCATACGCTCTTATAACTGCAGTATAAGCAGATTTTAGTATCGCTCGTTTGTCTGAATGGAATATTAGGATTAAGGATATTGCTGATTATTTCTATTACCTTAAGCTCAAATTCCATCAAAAGTTCTGCGCTGAATTTTATTTTCTTTTTGTCTGAGTCATGAAGATAATAAGGTTCTTCCTTCTTGTTTTTAAATGGTACTATACAAGGTAATATTTTATTCGGTTCTGCAAGATTTTTTTTCCATGCGAGCCAGGCATAAATAAAAAGTTGAATCATTTTAGAATTTTTGTTTCCTAAAAAAATATTTTCTACACCGGTAAAATGGAAATTATCATTGTTAGTATTAATTGATGATTTGTAATCAATGATTCTAAGTTCATCACCAAAGGCATCGACACGGTCTATACGCCCTTTTAAATTTAGTTCATATGTTTCACTTCCAAGTTGTACTTTTATTTTATCTGATAGGTCTACCTCTGAGCCTATAAAGGTCAAATGTTTAGACTGCTTTTCCAGGTAATCAATGTTCTTTTTATCTTCTTTTAATTGTCTTTCAATATGCTCATGTAAAATATTTATTGCAAGCAGGTTCTTGCCTTTAGGGTCTTTTTCCTCAGGAAAAAATTCATTAAAAGACTGTAGTATTATTTTTCTGATTGCATCTTTTTCCCAGTCTAAATCTTTTTTTTCGATTTTTTTGTTTTCGAGTGATTTATAGAGTTTCTCAAGGCAATGATGTAAAATAATTCCGAAAGTTGCGTGTTCCATTCCCTCCTCAACTTCCTCGTTTTCTTTTATGCCCGCAACATAGTTATACCAAAACCTCAACTCACATTGTTGATATGAATTGATTGAGCTGGCAGATAGTCCTCCTTTTTCGTTTGAGAATTTTTTTATCAATCCCTCAATTACTGAATTATCTTTTAAAACTGATAATTCATTTTCTGAATATTCAGGAAGCGCAGTAGTAGCGACATATCCTTTTACGGAAGCTTCATGATTTGTTGCTAAATATTCACTTTCAAGCTGGGTAATAAATCTGCTTTTTTCGCCTGATCCAAATTGATCGGATTCCGTATCATAAACAAGATAAATATTTTTAGCTCTTTGTAATATCCTGTAAAAGTGGTAAGCAAAAACTGCATCTTTATCTTTAGTTAATAAAAGCCCAAAGTATTTCTTAAGATCATTAGGAACGAAAGAATTCTGTTTGTTTCCTGCAGGTAATTTCCCTTCATTTAACCCAACAATTATAAGGTTCTCAAAGTCAAGTGTACGTGATTCAAGCACTCCCATTATTTGAAGACCTACCAACGGTTCGCCAACAAATGCAACCGCCAGGTCTCCCACCACATCCCTGAGCAATTGCAAAAAAGAAGAAACATCCTCAATACAGTCGTACTTTTCATGCTTATTTTTTATTCCGGTTAATGCTTGTTTAAAGTTGTGAATGTATTCCAATTCCAGCTTATCTGAATCTGAAAGATTTTTCTTTAACCGTATATTTTCAAAAAGTTCATTGTTAAGTTTGAATAAATTTTCTATACAATGTTCTACAGTAACCCACCTTTCAAAAATGAACGAAATGCTTTGAAATGTTTCTGGCCAGTTTTTACTGAGCCATCCGGGATTAATAAAATTAATGTTATACTTTGCTATTTTATCTAACACCTCCTTCCACACTTTTCTTTTTTCTGATTGAATTAAATTCTTTATACATGGGTTGTGAAAAAATCTGAAGAAATCTTTATGATAAATTTGTATTGTTTTTTTGTTTTGTTCTTCTGCCAATGTTTGCCATTGCATAATTAGGTCGTATAGATCAAACAATGCAGTAAGCTTTAGAGGATATTCCAACGTAATGTTGACTTTTTCAACAGATTCTGGAAGGCATGATGTCAATGGCTGAAGTAAACTTTCGTCGGCCAATACAACAGCTGTAGATTTCAATTCAGGGTTCGTTTGGCTTATTAACCTAATTTTTTCTGATGCAACCAAAACCTGACTCATCATTCCTGGTGCGGCTATCAATTCAAAATTTTTATTTCCAATTTTAAGTTCGTCAGAAATGAAGCCAACGGAGTCCAGTTCCTTAAAATTCTTTCGAATAAAATTTCCTGCTTCCTGTTTTACGTCATCAAGGTAGTATTGGTCTGCATCCCAAATGAAGCTGGCTTTATCAATATTTTTTAAGTGCTTAAAAAGTTTGATTTCGCATGCGTTCAAAGCATTGAAGCCGCAAAAAATAAATCTTTCATATCTTTTTGTAAAATCAGATTTCCCTACATTTTCTGCTGCTATACGAGAAATGAGTCCCTGCCATCCTTGTTTTTTTTCGAGAAGCTGGTCTTTAGCCAAATGGTACAATTCACCTAGTGAATCCATGAACTTCAGGTAACGTTTTTGAAATTCGCTTAATTCTTCCCTACCCAAACTCCAGTTTTCAATATGCTTAATATCTGAAAGATTGGTAAATAAAGAATCCGCATTGGCAAGTGACCGGTCTATTTCATTAAAGTCATGCAGAATTGTATTGCTCCACTTAAGAAATTCTTTTAATCTTTCTTTCTCTTCAAATGCATCTTTGTTTTTTATTTTTTTCCAAGCAATATATAGTTCTAGATTTAGTGAGATATTGTCAATTTGATTTAAACCTGAAATCTCCTGCATTAGTTCTTCAACCGAAATGATGTCAGGAAAAAAAACTGTTCCCCCGGAAATTTCAGCAAGATGATTTTTTAAAAAAATTCTCCCTCTTTTTCCTGGAAGAACAATACAAATTTTATGATATTTGTCATTAAATTCTTTTTGTATATATTCAGCTGTTTGAAGAAGAAAGCTTTTCATAAATGATAGATAGTTTAAATAATCATGAAGATATTGCTTTTCCGCAATTTCGTAAGTATAAAAACGATAAAAGTTATTTCAAAATTTTATCCATGGAAACCTTTGAAGAAAAATATTTTATCGGAAAAAAAATGATGAAACGTGAATTCACTGCTGTGCAGTATCCTGAAAAATTATTTGTTCGTGATCTCTTATTTAATTACGGTGAAATTGGATTAAAAATTACACAGGAAGAATATGAAAGTAAATTATAATTTAATCAGTGTGTAAAAATTCCCATGCAGATTTATATCCTTCATGCTTCTCGCAATATTCAATCAGTTTAGAATAGAAATTTTCGGACGATAAAGTTGCAGAGTCCCCGATCATTACAAGTTTTTTCCTCGCTCTTGTGATTGCAACGTTTGTTCTTCTGATGTCTGAAAGAAAACCTATTTCTCCTGCGGTATTTGAACGTACAAAGGATATGTAAATGATGTCTCTTTCTTCACCTTGAAAACCATCTACTGTTTTTATGTCAATTTTTTTTCTGATAGGATGATCATGATAAATCTCCTGAATTTTGGAGATAATCAACTCTTGTTGTTGTTTATATGGTGTAATTATACCAATCGATAATGGGAAATTTTCGTTTCCAAATGAATAGTGGTATTGATTTGTCAACTGAGCAAGATGTTTAAATAAAATATCTGCTTCATCAGGATTGTATGAACTTAATGTTTCAGGATTTTGCTTTTCTTCAAAACCGCAACCTGCTGTATCAATGAATTCAATAGGTGAGTTGAGTAAGTAATCCTCAGGATTAAAACTGATAAGAGTTTCTTTAACCGAAACATCAGCCTGTAAATTTCCACCATAAAAAAATTGATTACTGAACTCCATAATCTGATTATGCATCCTGTATTGTAAATTCAGTAATGATGAAACATCTTGAATTTTCATGCACCTTTCAAATAAGGTTTCATTGAGCCCTCCTGCAATTGCTTCTCTGCTTTTTACTACCGGTGGAAGCTGAAAATGATCGCCTGAGAAAATTATCCTGTTGCATTTTAAAAGTGGAATCCATACCATAGGCTCAAGTGCCTGTGATCCCTCATCAAAAAAAAGTGTATTGAATTTTTTACCTTTCAATAAATAAGATGAGCTGATTACGGGAGTACATGCGATAACCTGTGATTCGCTTAAAAGTTGACTACTGATGTGATCTTCCAAAAGACGTGATTCAGCAAGGCATTTTTTTGCTTCAGCGTAATACAAAGCGCGTTGTTCTCTTTCTTCTTTGCCAAACGAGCGTTTGTATTTACTCGCCATTCTAAAATACTCTTCAGCATTTTTTTTAAGTAATTTGATTTCTTTGAAATGAACATGATTTTGTATGCTTCCGTCTAACGTACTGTTAATG
>JBKCIQ010000118.1:0-25369 GCA_046302135.1 Bacteroidota bacterium
TGAGCCAAGAGAATACACCATTCAGGAAGTTAAGATTACAGGAAGAGAATTCACTGATGCAGGAGCAATACGACAACTTTGCGGACTGTATCCGGATGATAAAATCACCATACCCGGAGAAAAAATTGCAGAGGGAATAAAGTCACTATGGAGAGGTAATCTTTTTGATTATGTTGAGATTATTGCTAACAAGGTTGTTGGTGATAAAGTTTGGCTTGAGGTTAAAATTGTAGAAAAACCAAGACTGTACCAGGTAAAATTACCGGGATTGCGCAAGAGCGAAAAAGAAGACCTGAATGAGAAAATACGTTTTCAACCTGAACAATTTCTTACTGACTTCCGAATTGGAAATGCAGAAAATATCATCAAGGAATTTTACAGGGAGAAGTCTTTCTTGAATGTCGAAGTAGATTCTAAAATTGTTCCTTTAACAGGCGAAGATACACTTCGTTGCAGAAACTGGAGACAACACAGAAACCTTTTGATTGAAATCAATAAGGGTAAAAAAACCCGTGTACAGGATATAATTTTTGTTGGCAATGAAAATATTGGTAAAAAACCTGAAAAAAAATCAAAGCCGGAAGACATCAAAAAAAGAGGTGACAGAAAACTTTGGAGAAGCATGAAGGAGACCAAAAGAAAACGCTGGTGGAATCCTTTTAAAAACGGAAAATTCCTTGAAGAAAACCTGGAAAAGGACAAGGAAAATATTGTTGCTAAATATAACGCACTAGGTTACAGAGATGCCAAGGTGGTAAAAGACAGTGTTTGGAGAATAAGTGACAAACGTGTCTCAATAAAAATATGGATTGATGAGGGAAGAAAATACTATTTCAATAAAATTTCATGGGTAGGTAACACCGTTTATAGAACAGGGCAGCTTGATACTTTACTTGCCATCAGAAAAGGTGATATATACGATCAGGCGGTGCTTGAACAAAAACTTTACATGAATCCAACAGGGAGTGATGTTTCTAGTTTATACATGGACAATGGTTATTTGTTTTTTCAGGTACAACCATCAGAGGTTCAAATCGAAGAAGATTCCCTTATTGACCTTGAAATGCGAATTTATGAAGGGAAACCCGCAATAATCAACCGTGTTACTGTAAAGGGCAATACAAAAACAAATGACAGAGTAATAATGAGGGAGATTTGGACAAGGCCGGGACAATTGTTCAGAAGAAGTGACATCATGAGAACCCAAAGGGAATTGGCGGCCCTTGGTTATTTTGACCCCGAAAAAATCAGCGTAAATCCAATTCCAAATCCGGCAGATGGTACCGTTGATATTGAATATACAATAGAAGAAAAACCATCAGACCAAATTCAGCTCTCAGGAGGATGGGGAGGTGGACGCGTCATTGGCACACTTGGTGTTACCTTCAATAATTTTTCTACACGTAATTTTTTTAAAAGAGGTGCTTGGCAACCATTACCCTCCGGGGATGGACAAAGACTGAGTATACAGGCACAGAGTACAGGTGCTTTCTTTCAAAGCTATAATTTCTCTTTCACAGAACCATGGTTAGGCGGTAAACGACCAAACTCCTTAACATTTACCGTATTTCACACCGTTTCGTCTAACGGACAGCCCAAGACCATAAAGAATAGCGCTGGCGATAAAATAAAAAATCCTGCAAGATCAGATATCCAAATTACCGGTATAACTCTTGGTTTCTCATCAAGATTGAGAAAACCCGATAGTTATTTTTCATTTTTCGGTGAGGTAAGTCAAAACATCTATAACGTAAATAATTACGGTACCTTTTTTGTTTTTTCTAATGGTAACGCAAATGATTTCAATATTCGCCTTAGCCTGAACAGAGACAGCAGAGACGGATATATTTGGTATAAAGGTGGCTCATTTTTTAATATTTCGGGGCAATGGACTCCTCCCTACTCCTTATGGAACGGCAGAGATTACAGAAACCTTGAAATTGAACAGCGCTTCAAATGGATAGAGTATCAGAAATATAAATTTGCTGCTGAATGGTATATTCCATTAACATCTATCAAAGCAAAGGAAGGAAAAGAAGCACACAACCTAATGCTAAGGTTGAGGACAGGTTTTGGATTCCTTGCGTATTATAACAAGCTTGTTGGTACCGCTCCTTTTGAAAGATTTTACCTTGGTGGAAGCGGTCTCTCAGGATTCAACACCTTCTTTGCTCGTGAAATTATTGCCCTCAGAGGATATCAGGATAATTCGCTTTCCTCAAAACAAGGTGACGCATTTATTGCAAAATATACGGCTGAATTACGATATCCCATTTCACTTAATCCGCAAGCTACAGTTTGGGCACAAGGTTTTCTTGAGGCAGGAAACAGCTGGCAGACAATCCGTGAGTTTAACCCCTTTAGCCTGTACAGAAGTGGTGGAGTTGGTGTTAGAATTTTTCTTCCGATGTTTGGACTGCTTGGTCTTGATTATGGCTGGCGCTTTGATACAGTAAATAAACCGGGAACCCCTGTTATGCCTAAGGGTCAACTTCATTTTACTATAGGAGCACAGCTTGGAGACCTTTAACAGAAAATACAATTGATATGAAACTAAAATTTATAATAATTATCAGTTTTATAAATGTTTGCCTTTTCGGTCAAAAGTTTGCATACGTAGATACTGATTATATTTTGAGTCAAGTACCTGAGTACCGTGCTGCTCAAACCGAGCTAGATAAGGTAAGTGCTGATTGGCAGAAAGAAATAGATGCAAAATATATGGAGTTGGATAAACTAAATAAAGCTTATCAGGCAGAAAAGATTTTTTTAACTGATGATATGATGAAAAAACGTGAAACTGAAATTGCAGCCAGGGAAAAAGAGGTAAGAGAATTACAAACTCAAAAGTTTGGTGTGGAAGGTGAATTATTCAAGAAAAGAATGGAGCTGGTAAAACCAATTCAGGATAAAGTTTATAACGCGGTTAAAGCTGTTTCGGAAAGAGGAGGATTTGCAATTATGTTTGATAAAAGTAGCTCAATGACCATGCTTTTTACCAACCCAAGATTCGATAAAAGTGAAGACGTTCTGAACTATATGGGATACAATAAGAAAAAATAAGCATTTTTAACCGATGCTCTTACTTTTGATCGAATAGTTTTTTGTAATTTGGCACGATTTTTAAAAGGAAATATTAACAACAAAAGATCATGAAAAAATCAACACTTATCATTGGACTAATTTTATTAACAGGTTTTTTTGGTATGAAGGCTCAAAAACTTGGACATGTAAACCTGGATTCCCTTATTTCATTAATGCCAGAATTTAAATCTGCAAAAGAAAAAAGCGAGGCAAAGCTTAAATCACTTGAAAGCTTCTTAATGAATTTGAAATCAGAATACGATCAAAAACTTCAAAAAGCTCAGGCCGATTTCAATAATATGAGTGAAATTGAGAGAAAAAATATTGAAGAAGAGCTTGCAGGTATGCAACAAAGGATTCAATCAAGACAAACTGAGGCTCAAAATGAGTACCAAGTTTATAATAACAACATGCTTAAGCCAATTTATGACAAGGCTAGAAAAGCAATAGAAAAAGTTGCAAAAACCAACAATTATAAATTTATTTTCGATACAACGCCAGGTAACATTTTGTACAGCGAAGCTGCGGACGATGTTTTGATGTTAGTTAAAAAGGAATTGGACACCATGCCTCCGGTAAAGTTATCTGAAAGTGGAGGCTCAGACCCTGCGAAAGGTAATGGAGGCGCTAAGCCAAAAACCGGCGGAAAGTAGTTGGAATAATTCGCCTTACCTATTCAAATTTTTGGATTTTAAAATTATGTTGCTGTAACCGATACTTTATGGCAGTTTAATTTTTAACTGACCACTATTTGGTAAAATACATTAATATCCGAATCGATTAAGTTTAGTATCGTTGTTTCTCCAGTCTTTATCAACCTTAACAAACAACTCTAAATGTATTTTTTTTCCGAAGAATTTTTCAGCTTCTAACCTTGCTTCGGTACCGGTTTTCTTTATGGCAGCGCCTTTGTGCCCAATGATTATTCCCTTTTGCGTATCGCGTTCAACCAAAATTATCGCTTCAATTCGAATTATGCTTTCTTCCTCCTTGAATGAGTTGATGATTACTTCACAGGAGTAAGGAATTTCTTTTTTATAGTTGAGTAAAATTTTTTCTCTAATGATTTCTGATACAAAAAATCTTTCCGGCTTATCGGTTAGTTGATCCTTTTCATAATATGCAGGGCCCTCAGGTAGAAGCTCCACTATTCTCGGAATTATTTTTTCTGTGTTTAATGCTTTTAATGCGGAAACAGGAAATATTTCAGCGTTTGGTAAATACGATTTCCAAAATTCAATCTTTGCATTTATTTTAACTTCATCTACCAAATCTATTTTATTCAAAACAAGAATAACAGGTACTTTTGCTCTTTGCATCTTATTCAGATATTTTTCTTCCGGTATGCCATCGTCAAACATATCGGTGATAAAGAGTATCACATCTGCATCCATAAAAGCTTCCTCCACAAAATGCATCATTTTTTCATGTAACTTATAGGAAGGTTTAAGTATGCCGGGCGTGTCCGAAAAAATAATTTGGTATTCTTCAGTATTCAGAAACCCGAATATACGATGTCTTGTGGTTTGAGCTTTTGAGGTAATGATGGATAGCCTTTCCCCCACCAACAAATTACACAAAGTAGATTTACCTACATTTGGAACCCCTAAAATATTTACAAATCCTGATTTGTGCATTAACGAGAAAACAGATTACTTATATCCAACTTATAATTCCCAAAGATACGATTTAACTACCTTAGTTTTGGTTTATGATAATTCTATTAGAGGACTAAAAATATTTCCAGTTGAATTATTTTTATTTTTCCGGTCAGCATATTTAAAATAAAATGAAAATTATTTAATTTTGAAAAAAATTTAATTATGGGAAAAGGAGATAAAAGAAGTAAAAGAGGCAAAATACACAACGGATCTTATGGTGTAAGACGCAGAAAAAAGGTTGCTAAAAAAACCACAAAAGCTTAAGTTGATCAAATAGTAAAAAATTAGGGTTCTTGGCTAAATGTTGTTAGGCCTCTTTTGTTTTGTGTAAGTTTTATTGTGCCTAAAAATTTAGTGCTTGAAATGAAAATCATGTCCTTATTACATTTGAAGGAAATTGGACTTATTAATTTAAATCACAATTAATGAAAACAATTAGCAAAATTAATAAGGCTAATTTTTTCTTCTCCTTTCTAACTGAACTTTCAAGTTACTGATTATCTCCCTTTGAGACCTTACTAGCTCCTCAAGAATTTCAACTTTCTCCTGCATTTGAAGCAAATCTTTTTTTAACCTGATATCCTTTTTACTAACGTAAAGTTCATCGTTCTCATTTAGTAAATCCTCGGCCTCAAGATTCAAAACTTTGCAGATTTTCTGAAGGGTGTAAGAATTAACTTTTCCAGTGCTTTCTATATGAGATATGAGCGGCCTCGTTTTATTGATTTTTTCCGCGAGCTCGCCTTGACTTAAGCCCATGTATGCGCGTGCAACTTTTATTCTTCGTCCTAAATCCACCTTTATAATAATCAACAAATATCAATTTACCCTAGTTTACTATTAGATAATCATGTTTACTATTGGTAAATGGCCTAATTGTGTGAAAAATAATTGACTTTATATTTTGACAAAAAAAATGTAAATTTTAAGAATAAACCAAATCAACAAAATTAATATTCATCTTTCAAAAACTAAAATCAAAAATTAAGGTAATTGCTAATGTAGTTATGGTTGTTCTAAGCGGTTAAAAAGTTAAAAAATCGGGAAAACTTTATGGGTAAAAAAGGGTTTTTAGCTAAAATCATCACTTTAGGCTATTTAAGTTTTCTATCTTTGCGGCCTGAAAATTATTTATGCATTTAAGCGAACAAGAGCTTTTGAGACGAGAAAAGCTTCGCGAAATTGAAAAAGCCGGAATCAACCCGTACCCTGCGGAAGAATTTGAAGTTAATGTTTCGGCTTCCGACATAAAAGCCAATTACGAAAGAGACAAGCTCAATTACAAAGACGTCAGCTTTGCAGGACGCATCATGGGTGTTCGTGATATGGGCAAGGCTGCCTTCGCGGAGTTGCAAGACTCAACAGGAAGAATTCAGATTTATGTGAAGCGCGATGAAATTTGTCCCAGCGAGGATAAAACCTTGTTCGATCAATTATGGAAGAAGTGGTTGGATATCGGCGATATAATCGGGGTAACGGGATACGTTTTTACCACTAAGGTCGGAGAGATTTCCATTCATGTACAAGGGTTGAAGTTACTCAGCAAATCACTGAAGCCGTTGCCTATTGTAAAGACAGACGCTAGCGGCGAATCTTTCGATGAGGTTACCGATCCTGAATTTAGATACCGTCAGCGTTATGTTGATTTGATCATTAATCCCAAAGTGAAAAAAACCTTTGAACTTAGGACAAAAATGATCAACAGCATACGAAATTTTTTAAATGATCATGGCGCCTTAGAAGTAGATACTCCCGTGTTACAGGCAATACCAGGAGGTGCGGCGGCAAGACCGTTCATTACTCATCATAACGCTCTAGATATTCCGCTTTATTTACGAATTGCTAATGAACTTTACCTAAAGAGGTTAATAGTTGGTGGTTTTGATTGGGTGTATGAGTTTAGCCGTAATTTCAGAAATGAAGGTATGGATAGAACACATAATCCGGAGTTCACCATTCTAGAATTTTATGTGGCCTACAGAGATTATTTCTGGATGATGGACACTACAGAAAAAATGCTTGAGAAAACAGCAACAGAGCTTCACGGTACACCTGAGGTTGAAGTTGCAGGAAATAAAATTTCATTTGCCGCCCCTTTCCATAGAATTAGCATCTACGACGCCATAAAGGAGCATGCCGGGATTGATGTTTCCTCAATGAGTGAAGATGAGTTGAGGTCGGCCTGTAAAAAAATGGGAATCGCCATTGAAGATTCTATGGGTAAAGGTAAGTTAATAGATCAGATTTTTGGCAGTAAATGTGAAATGCATTTTGTTCAGCCAACTTTTATAACGGATTACCCTGTAGAAATGAGTCCGCTTACAAAGAAACACAGAACTAAACCCGGTTTAGTTGAGCGATTTGAATTAATTGTTAATGGAAAAGAAATTGCTAACGCGTATAGTGAGTTGAATGATCCGATTGATCAGCGCGCAAGATTTGAAGACCAGGTAAAGTTGATGGAGAGAGGAGATGACGAGGCAATGTTTATAGATCATGATTTTTTACGCGCATTGGAGTATGGCATGCCTCCAACAGCAGGCATCGGAATTGGAATCGATAGACTGTGTATGATGCTAACGGGGGAGGTTTCTATTCAAGACGTGTTGTTTTTTCCTCAAATGCGGCCTGAGCAATCTGAAGCGAAATCCTAATTTTAAAATATGTCATCTTCATTAAAATTTAATTATTTTTTCTCAGGAGTTTTCCTTCTGTCAATTTTTCTATTGTCATGCGGCAGTGAAGTTGAAAAAAAACCACGGGTATTTGTTGGCTATCCAGAGTGGATGGATACAACACTAAGATCATCAGAAAAAATTATTCGTTCTGTTGAACCGGGAATGAGCATTGAAGAGGTTACTTCCACAGAGCCATTGAAATCAGTTGAAGGAGACTCAATCTGTCAGTATTTTGAGCTAAAAGCCGACACCAGTCATTCTGTTACCTTCAGTTATCGTTTTGATAAAAGGAAATTATCCGAAATTGAAATGACTATTTTTACAGACAATGTTGAGTCTGCAAACGAAACATTTACTCATTTACTTAAATATTATGAGAGTAAATACTCGAAGCCAATTATTGAAAAAGGTATTCATGTTTTCTCAGCCAATACTTCCACGGGCAGTTTGGCAAAAATTTCTTTAGAAGACCGAAGTGAGTTACATAAAGGGGTAATTCATATCTTAGTCTATTACGAGGAATAATTCCTTGTTTTTAGCCGATTATAACCGTTTTTCTCCGTGTAAAAACTATTCAGTTTTTTCTTGTTAATCATCTTTTCGAGTCCTACATTTGTTAAGGTTAAAAATTTAATTATGAGCAAAGAAAATTTTCTCGAATCAACCATAGGCAGAAAAATGGTTATGGGACTAACCGGGCTATTCCTAATTTCATTCTTAGTAGTCCACTTAAGTATAAATTGCTGCATTTTCCTAAACGACGGGGGAGTAACTTTCAACAAAGCTTCTCATTTTATGTCACACAACCCTGTCATACGGGTGATGGAAATAGGGTTATTCGTAGGGTTTTTACTTCATATTTATCTATCTCTAAAATTGACATTAAAAAACAATAAGGCACGTCCTGTAAAATATCAGGTCACTGACGGCAAATCTAATAGTGCCTGGTACTCTCGTTCTATGGGTATTCTTGGTTCATTATTACTATTGTTTCTTGTAGTTCACCTAGCCAACTTTTGGGTTCCTACCAAAAAAGCAATACTCAATGGTCAGGAACACGATACCTATGCAAATATGAAACAAATTTTTTCAGTTGAATATTGGTACCTTATCCTAATTTATCTTCTCGGAGTTATTTCTCTTGCTTACCACTTGATGCATGGTTTTCAATCTGCCTTTCAGTCTTTAGGGATAAACCATCGCAAGTATTCGCCAATTATTAAGCAGGCAGGAATGTGGTTCTCCATTATTGTTCCTTTGCTGTTTGCATTAATGCCAATTTCGATGGCGTTCGGATTGATAAAATAATTTGTCTAATCATCAAAGATTTAAAATATGTCATCTCCTAAATTAAATTCAAAAGTCCCCGAAGGTCCACTGGATCAAAAATGGACCAAATATCGTTCAACTGTTCCTTTGGTTAATCCTGCCAACAAGAGAAGCCTTGAGGTAATTGTTGTTGGGTCCGGACTTGCGGGTTCATCTGCCGCCGCAACGTTAGCTGAGTTAGGATACAAGGTAAAAGTTTTTTGTTATCAGGATTCTCCTAGAAGAGCGCATTCAATTGCCGCACAGGGCGGAATCAACGCGGCAAAAAATTATCAAAATGACGGAGATTCTGTTTACAGACTATTTTATGACACCATCAAAGGTGGAGACTACCGTGCTCGTGAAGGAAACGTATATCGTCTCGCGGAAGTATCGGGAAACATCATTGATCAGTGTGTTGCGCAGGGTGTTCCATTTGCGAGGGAATACGGAGGGACATTGAGTAACCGATCTTTTGGTGGTACTCAGGTGCAAAGAACTTTTTATGCCGCCGGTCAAACAGGGCAACAACTTTTGTTAGGGGCATATACTGCTTTGCAACGTCAAATTGGAGCCGGTGCGGTAAAAATGTATGCCCGCCACGAGATGTTGGATGTTGTGGTGATTGACGGAAAGGCTAGAGGAATCATTGCTCGTGATTTGGTAACCGGTAAATTAGAGAGACATTTTGGCCATGCAGTTTTATTGTGCACTGGTGGTTATGGGAACGTATTTTTCTTGTCTACCAACGCAATGGGGTGCAATGTAAGCGCCGGATGGAAAGCACATAAGAAGGGAGCATTTTTTGGTAATCCATGTTTTACACAAATACATCCGACCTGTATTCCGGTTAGTGGCGATCATCAAAGTAAGTTAACATTGATGTCAGAATCGTTGAGAAATGATGGTAGAATTTGGGTTCCAAAAAAACAAAACGATACTCGTCCTGCCAATCAGATTCCTGAAGAGGAGAGGGATTATTATTTAGAAAGAAGATATCCGGCCTTTGGTAATCTTGTTCCGAGAGACGTTGCTTCCAGAGCAGCAAAAGAAAGATGCGACGCGGGATATGGAGTGGGTTCGTCAAAGATGGCGGTTTATTTGGATTACTCTTCGGCTTTTGAACGTTACGGAAAAACAGAAGCTAATAAGCAAGGTCTTCACAATGCTTCGCAAGATGATATTATAAAATTGGGTAAGGCTGTTGTAAAAGAAAAATATGGAAACCTTTTCGACATGTACAAACAAATTACCGGAGAGGACCCTTACGAAGTACCAATGAGAATTTATCCGGCGGTACACTATACAATGGGTGGTTTGTGGGTTGATTACAATTTGATGACAACCGTTCCGGGTATGTACGCGTTGGGTGAGGCCAATTTCTCCGATCACGGAGCAAATCGATTGGGCGCAAGTGCATTGATGCAAGGCTTGGCTGACGGATATTTTGTAATTCCTTACACCATTGGAGAATTTTTATCTCAGGAGATTCGTACCAAAGCAATTCCAACAGATCATCCTGCGTTTGAAGAGGCAGAAAAAAATGTTCAAGCAAGAATCGATAAACTCATTTCAATAAAAGGTAGTAAGACCGTTGATTATTTCCATAAGCGTTTAGGCAAGATAATGTGGGATGAATGTGGGATGGCAAGAAATGAGAAAGGACTCAAGTGGGCAATTGCTGAGATTCAAAAACTTCGGCAGGAGTTCTGGAGTGACGTTCGTGTTCCCGGATCTGCCAATGAACTTAATCCCGAGTTAGAAAAAGCAGGAAGGGTTGCAGATTTCCTTGAGTTGGGAGAGTTGATGTGTCAGGATGCTTTGGACAGAAATGAAAGTTGCGGCGGACATTTTAGAGAAGAACATCAGACTGAAGATGGTGAGGCACTGCGTCATGATGATCAATATGGATATGTTTCAGCTTGGGAGTACAAAGGAGAGAGCAATTGGGAATTGCACAAAGAAGATCTCAACTACGAGAACATTAAAATCGCACAAAGGAATTACAAATAATAATCGAAAAAATTCAGACTATGAGTAACCATAGCGGAAATATGAACCTCACTTTAAAAGTGTGGAGACAAAAAAACAGCAAGGAAAAAGGAAACCTTGAAACTTATCAGGTTAAGGATGTTTCTCCGGATATGTCTTTTCTTGAAATGTTTGACGTATTAAATGAAAGATTGGTCACAGAAGGAAAGGAACCAATTGCATTTGATCACGATTGTCGTGAGGGAATTTGTGGTATGTGTAGCATGTACATCAACGGAAGGCCTCACGGACCAAAGCAGGGAATTACAACTTGTCAGTTGCACATGCGTTCATTTAAAGATGGTGATACCATTGTAGTAGAACCATGGCGTGCCGCTGCTTTTCCGGTTTTAAAAGATTTGGTGGTAAATCGTTCTTCATTTGATAGGATCATTGCCGCCGGAGGTTATGTATCCGTGAACACAGGTAATGCAAAGGATGCCAACAATATTCTAATTCCGAAGCCTGATGCAGACGATGCGTTTAATGCTGCAGCCTGTATAGGGTGTGGTGCTTGCGTGGCCGCTTGTAAAAACAGTTCAGCCATGTTGTTTGTTAGTGCTAAAGTTTCACAGTTTGCCTTGTTACCGCAAGGTCAGGTTGAGCGTACAGAACGTGTGGAGAAAATGGTTGCACAAATGGATGAAGAAGGGTTTGGTAACTGTACCAATACAGGAGCATGTGAGGCAGAGTGCCCTAAATCTATCTCACTAGAGAATATTGCTAGAATGAACAGAGAATTTTTCAGCGCAAAAATCCTTTCCAACAAGAAGTAAAATAAGAATTATTTTTGTTGAAGCCATCAATTTTTTTGATGGCTTTTTTATTACGCCACAATTTGGCGGACATACAGGCGTATTATTGCAGCATAAAACAACAATTATGCTTACAGTAACTCAAAAATCAGAAACTACAACATTTGGTTCTGCGAAAAAAATAGTCTTCAGAATCAAGGCAGCAAAAACATTGGTAGTTGCCAGAGCATTTTCAAAATCAGGGCAACATTCAAAAGCAAAGAGAATGTATCAGGCTTCTTTTTGGTATCATGAAAAATTAATCTCGCTTGGAATGGTAAATGAATCCCTTGTAAAAGATTTTAATGAGGTATCATTCGCATTAAATATTAACCTTGATAAAAATGACCTTAAAAGTGCAGCTTAAAAACTCATTCTCCATATTGAAGCGATAAATCTAGTTTATTAGTAGCTACAACTTTTCCCTTATGATAAATTTCGAACTTAAATACATTACTAACCCTTTCTTTTTCAAGCGTCTCAAATAAATAATAATAAATACCTCTTACATCTAAAGAAATTGTTCTAACTAAAGATTTCTTAGATTGCCCTGTCTTGTAATTATAATTGTCAGCTATTGAGGTAATTTTTAAATTGAATGTGGTGTTTTCATCTACATTTATTTTTCGTGCTAAACTTTTTAAATCGAAGTTTAAATGAATAAAAATTTGTCCTAGATTCAGATTCATGAAATTATAACTGTTTTCATTTACCGCTGCATCAGGGTTATTAGTGGACTCAGGGGTAATTTGTTTTAACTGACCCTCGTCACTTGAGAACTCGTAAAGCTTGATTTTGATAGATTCTCTGGCTGATTGAGAGAATGAAAGATGAGTAATAATACCACATATCAATACAAAAAGAAATTTAGTCCTCATATTATTTAGTTTTTTTTAGATAAATTTAAGTATTTCAAGTAAATAAAATAATCAATGATTTTTAAAAACACCAAACTAGTTATCCCAACAAAAAAACCGCCGGTATTTTATCTAAAGAAGGTGGGTGTTTTTTCCAATGAGCTATACTTCGGGTGGTAATTTTTTGTGAGGGCAGCGTAAGATTTGAAGCAATACACAGTTTTGTGTCCGGATGAAGCTGTGTTAATATATCCTCCAAAACCGCGTTATTTCTGTATGGCGTTTCTATGAAAATTTGCGTTTGATTCTGCCGAGAAATGCTTTTTTCTATCTCCCTTAGTTTTTTAATTCTATCATTTTTTTCCCTGGGAAGGTACCCATTAAAGGCAAAACTCTGCCCGTTTAGTCCTGAAGAGATCAATGCAAGTAAAATACTTGATGGTCCTATCAAGGGTACTACCTTTATCCCCTTGGTATGACAAAAACTAACAAGTTTACTCCCGGGATCGGCAATACCCGGACAACCCGCTTCCGAAAGATAGGCAGTAATTTTACCATCAACTAATGGTTTTACAATCTCCAACAGTTCAGATTCCTTAGTGTGTTCATTGAGTTCAGAATATTCATACTCCTGAAGATTTTTTCCACAACCCATCAACTTCATCCATTTTCTGGCTGTTTTGGCATTCTCTGCAATAACATATTCAATCTCGTTGAGTAACTCAATGTTAAATGCAGGTACTACGTTCTTCGAATTCTCATCACCTAGAGGAACCGGAAACAAATAAAGTATAGATTTCATAATTATTTTTCATTTAAACTGGTTAATCCTCTCAAAGATTCCTGAATTATCTTGAGCTCTTTTACTTTAGAAGTATTCCCTGAGTTTATACTTACAAGGAGCGATGTTTCTCGTTTACGCAATTTTATTTCTTTTTCTTGATAGTTTATCACCTCCATTAAACTTTCATTGTCTCCAAATAATTTTAGACTATCAATTTTTCTCTTAGGCGCATCCCACTTCTGAACATAAATTGTAGTGTCAGATTCAACAATCGGACTGCTCTTCATCATTCTATCTACATCAGCAGCAGTTTCACGTTTTGACTTTTCAATTCTTTCAAATAGCTCATTAAGTAAAATTGATGTTTTAGGGATTGCAGGAAGAAGAAACAAGAACATTGCCAAACAAAAAAATAAATGTAAAACAGTATAAATAATCTCTCGGTAATTATTTGAAATTTTATAAATAATCCAAACTAAATACCCACTTATTAGGCCGGAAAACAAACCACCTAAATGAGCGGCATTATTAAACTCTGCGAATGTACTTAGAGCTAGATTTAACAATACACTCCCTCCAATAGATTTTATCATTGGCCATCTTACTTCCTTTCTTACAAATTCTGTTGTGACCAAAGCGAGAAAAAATCCAAGCAAGCCAAAAATTGCACCTGAAGCACCTGCACTCACTCCCATTCCCGTATCACTATACCACCAATTGCTTGCCATCCCTCCAGAAATACCACAAAATAGATATACTATCGCCAAACGTAAACTTCCTACAAAGTTCTCAATAATTTTACCCAACTGAATAAGTGCAAACATATTGGATGCAAAATGGAGGATACCGAAATGTAAAAAACAAGCTGTGATAATTCTCCACCATTCACCATTCAAAGTTAGTGATGGAGTATCTCCACCTAAAAGTAAAATGGTCTCTCCAGTAGGAAGGAAAAAATTTCCGTCTTGTACTGACACTGCAACGTAAAGCATCAAATTGAGAAAGAAAATTACCGGAGTAACAAAATAATTTTTTCTTGGAACAAAAAAATTATAAAAAAAATTTGGTCTCGGGTCTTCCTGCATTAATTTTGTTTATCGTGACTCCAATTCAGAAAGTTTTTTGCAAAGCTCTTCCCACTCCTTCATACAGTTATCTAAAGCTGCTTTGGTGTGATTGTACTTTTCATAGACTCCGTTACCAGACAGCGTATTCGACTGCATCTCTTCATTCATCTTTTTAAGATCAGCTTCTAATTCCTCGATTTTTTTCTCTGCTTTATTTATTGAATTTTTCAAAGTTTTTACCTCTTTATCTAATGAATCGTCAATCAAAGGCTTTTGCTTTTTCGATTTTTCTTCTTGTCTTTCTGCTACATTTGTTTTCAATTCAGCAAGCCTTTCCAACTTACGTTTTTCCATGAACTCGTTAATGCCGCATAAATGTTCTTTAACATGTCCTTCCCTAAATTCATATAATTTGTTTACCAAACCATCTAAAAAATCTCTGTCGTGAGAAACAAGAATCACGGTTCCTTCATAATCCACTAAAGCCTTTTTAAGAATTTCTTTACTGCGTATATCCAGGTGATTGGTTGGCTCATCCAACAATAATAAATTATAAGGTTCTAAGAGCAACTTACACAATGCTAACCTTCCGCGCTCTCCCCCACTCAGAACACGAACTTTTTTATCTATGTCTTCACCGCTAAATAAAAAAGATCCCAGTAATCCTCTAACTTGCTTGCGTACATCTCCTACAGCAAGCTCATCAATAGTTTCAAAAACTGTTTTACTCTGGTCTAACTTTTCTTCCTGATCTTGTTCAAATATACCAGGCATCACTGAATGACCGATTGTAATGTTCCCCTCAAAGTCCGTAACCTTACGAATCATTTTCATCATAGTAGATTTTCCTTCCCCATTCCTACCTACGAACGCAATTTTTTCACCCTTGGTAAGTATAAAATCTGCTCCACTGAATATTCTTTTCTCTCCGTATTGCTTCCCTGCATTTTCAACGGTAAGAACAATTTTACCGGAATGTGCCGGAGGAGGAAAACGAAAATGAATTGTAGAAGTATCCACATCATCAACTTCAACACGCTCCATCCGGTCAAGTTTTTTAATAAGCGATTGAGCGAATGCAGCCTTGTTGGCTTTTGCTCTATACTTGTCTATAAGCGCTTCTGTGTGATCAATTATTTTTTGTTGGTTTTTAGCGGCGGACTCCTGCTGATCAATTCTTTCCTGACGAAGCACTAAATATTTTGAATAGTTTGCTTTGTAATCGTAAATCTTATGATTTACTATTTCAATAGTTCTTTTAGTAACGTGATCCAGAAACTGCTTATCGTGAGAAATCATTACTAAGGCCCCGCTGTATGTTTCCAAAAATTCTTCCAGCCAGCCAATAGCCTCTATATCGAGATGATTGGTTGGTTCATCCAACAATAAAATATCCGGCCTTTGTAATAACAGTTTTGCCAACTCAATTCTCATCCTCCATCCACCACTAAATTCATTTGTCTGACGAACAAAATCTTTTCTTTCAAAACCCAAGCCACGAAGAATTTTTTCGATTTGCTCATCAATTGTTCCAACGCCAATAATTTCTAAACGAGTATTTAAGTCTGTCAGCTCGGTTATCAAATTTGCATAGGCATCAGATTCATAATCTGTACGAGTCTCCAACTCTTTATTTATTTCTTCGAGGCGTGTTTCCATTTGCTGCACTTCGATAAAAGCTGTTGCAGTCTCATCAAACACTGTGTTGCCATGCTGATGAATCATGTCCTGTGGAAGGTATCCTATTTTATATCCTTTAGGTTTGCCGATATCTCCCTTGGTCGGATTTTGTAATCCGGCAATGAGTTTTAACATAGTAGATTTACCAGCTCCATTTTTACCGGCCAGACCTATACGATCTTTTGGATTCACCAGGAAAGAAATATTTTCAAATAACGCAAACCCTCCGAATGCTACCGTAACGTTATTTACTGAAATCATATTTTAAAAAATAGTTTTAGAAGAGTGCAAAGATACAAAATTAAGGGTGAAAAATTAGCAAGCATATAAAAAACA
Organism: Bacteroidota bacterium; assembly: GCA_046302135.1. Taxonomy (GTDB): domain Bacteria; phylum Bacteroidota; class Bacteroidia; order B-17B0; family Aurantibacillaceae; genus AM-1111. Next base: position 16,281 of record JBKCIQ010000118.1, read on the forward strand.
AATATTTTTATTACACAGAATCTATAAAGAGTTAATAAAATTATTGCACTACCAAATCTTAGTTTTTTTATTACTTTTGGTACAGTATTAAATATATATTATGGTTGGAAGATATACGGAAATAGCTAGATTAAACAATTCATTAAAGTCTTCTTCATCCGAATTAATTGCTGTTTATGGAAGAAGAAGAATCGGAAAAACATACTTGATTAGGAATGTCCTTCAAAAGAAAATAGTGTTTGAAATGACAGGATTATATAATGGCACTACCGCTCAGCAAATCGGAGTTTTCATGAGAGAACTTCACTCAAGATCTAAAAAGTTTAAAAAAACAGAAACGCCTGAAAATTGGGAAAGAGCATTCGAATTACTGAAACTCTATCTAAATACAGTAAAGAACAAGAGCAAAAAAGTAATATTCATTGATGAGTTTCCTTGGTTTGACGGCCATAAGTCAGATTTTTTAAAATACTTCGGCCACTTTTGGAACAGTTACTGCGAAAAAAGAAAAGACCTTCTTGTTGTGATCTGCGGTTCGGCTGCTTCTTACATGATAAAAAACATCATTTCAAACAGAGGCAGTCTTCACGCAAGGTTAACATATTCACTTCGGCTTATGCCTTTTTCTTTGCATGAAACGAAATTATATCTTGAGTCGAAAAAAATTAAATGGAGTAACTATAACATTCTTCAACTTTACAATTGCATTGGCGGAATTCCACATTACCTTTCTAAAATAAAAAAAGAAGAAAGCGTAGTTCAAAACATACAAAGGCTTTGCTTTAACAACAACGCAGATCTTGCCGGAGAATTCAATACAATTTTTGAATCCTTATTTGATCAGTCGGAAACTCATATTTCTATCATCAGGAAATTAGGTAACAGCAGAAAGGGTTTGACACGTGATGAATTAATCCGAGCAACAGGTTTCTCCGGCGGTGGCTTTTTTTCAAAAACACTTGAAGAATTGATTGCTTCGGGATTTGTGACAGATTACCCTGCCTACAACCATAAAGCAAAATTAACCTTGTACCGACTTTCTGATGAGTACTCCAGATTTTATTTAAAGTACATTGAAAAGAATAAAAGTCAGGGTAATAATTTCTGGAAGACGATGTCACAGCAGTCGAGTTACCTGAGTTGGGCAGGTTATAATTTTGAAACAGCATGCCTGAAGCATATTCAGGCAATAAAGAAAGCACTGGGTATAGAAGGAATTCATTCGGTTAGTTCGAGCTGGACCGGATCAGGAATACAAATTGATTTGCTGATTGCAAGAAAAGACAACTGGGTAAATATTTGCGAGATGAAATTTTACAATGGAGAATATGTAATCAATCGTTCTGAGTTTAAAAAACTACAGGATAAAATTCAAATATTCTCCAAAAAAACAGGAGCGAAATCTACGGTAGTGCTAACATTCATCTCTACTTTTGGCGTGAAGGAAAATGAATACGAGCAAGATGTTGTAAACGATAATTTTAAAGCAGACATTTTGTTTGCGCCGATAAATTGAAAGGAAATCATTTATTTATATTAAATTCCTCGTTTGTTCAATGCCAACGAAAGCTTAGACAGACACAACCCTTGGGTTTTAAAAGGCCGATTCTTATTCAAAGTCACCGCCTCTCCATCTTAAAAACCGTACGCTTACTTATTGGATGCGTGAACAATGTTCGAAATTCTGTAAAGCATTCTAGCTCCAACATTCGCATCCCACTCATCTTCACCGGGAGCAATTTCATTGATATCAAAAGCTATTATTCGCTTTCCTGAATGAACAATTTTCTCTAACAAAAACAAAACCTGTTCTGTTTCAAAACCCCCAGCCACAGGTGTCCCTGTATTAGGACAAAGTTTAGGGTCGAGGCCGTCAATATCAAAACTCAAATAAATCTTATCAGGCAATTCTCTGATAATTTTTTCGCAAATGTTTTCCCATTGAGCTCCGCGATACATTTCATGTTTTATATCCCGATCGAAAAATGTTTTCACTCGACCGTCGGGATTTTGAGTGATGTTGAACTCCGCTTCGCAGTAATCACGAATACCAACCTGTACCAATTTTTCAACCTGAGGAATTTTCAATGCGTTAAACATGATGGAGGCGTGAGAAAATTCAAATCCCTCGTAAGCATCACGCAGATCTGCATGTGCATCAATTTGTAATATTCCATAAGTACCAAAGTGCTCTGCAAGGGCTTGCATCATACCGAATGGCGTAGAATGATCTCCGCCTAACAATCCAACTATTTTATTTTTCTTCAGAAAATGCGTGACACGTTCTTTAACCGTTGTATTCAACCAATGAGAACCTGCATTAACCTCGCTCTGAATTTGCTTCATCTCTGAATTGGTTTCGCTGCTCTCACCTTTAGCGTACAAATCAATGTAATGCTCGGCTTTGAGTCTGAGCAATTCGCTTTTTTCTTTAATGGCAGGATTCATTTCATCCATCGCGATTCCGTTTTTCCACGCATCCTTCACAAAGGGATCGAATAAATCCACCTGAAATGAAGCGTCGAATACAGCATCGGGTCCATTTGCTGTACCGCCTCCGTAAGAAACTGTAACCTCCCAGGGAACGGGAATAATGACCACATCGGCCTCGTCTGTATTAAAAGGAAGGCCAAATAAATTCGCGTTAGCATCTCCGATTTCGTTGGGGTTGAAGTCTTTTATTTTTTGTTCTTTTGAAGTCATATTGTAGAGTGATTTATTGTTTAAAATTTAGCAGAACAAAGATACAGCTTTAGGTTTAGGGATGTTTATTACAGCCATGTAAATAAAATCATACACTTTTAAAATTTATTTAATGCTATTTGAAACAAATGAATTAATTTTGAAAAATGATAAAATAAAATTTTAATAATATTAGCGTTTGCTAAAGATCCTGCTCTGGAAAAGTCGAAAAAAAAGGAAACAGGGAGTAACAGCAAAACGCTCGCGTCAAAGGCGTGGGCGTTGCTTTACTTTGTTTTCCAGGGCTTCGACTCCCACCAGAGCAAGTAATAGCAACTAACCCACGCTGATTTTTTTAAACCGCTACTTTGGGTTGGAGTGGAAAAAATAATTTTAATAATGAAAAAGAAAAATTTACTTCTGAGCGTGGTGGCAACAATTGGATTGACAGCTGCAACAATGGCGCAAAGTGTACCGAGTTATTTACCAACCAACGGACTCGTAGGATGGTGGCCATTTAACGGAAACGCGAATGATGAGAGTGGGAATGGGAATAATGGTACGGTGAATGGGGCAACATTGACAAGTGATAGAAATGGAGCAGCGAATAGTGCGTTTAGCTTAAACGGATTAAGTGATTATATTACCCTGAATAATTATCCTACTTCCGGAAATCAATCTTTTTCTATTTTTAGTTGGGTTAAAACACCAAGTATTGCTTCTAGACGACAAATAATAAGTTATGGATCGAACAATACATTACAAGGTGCATGGTTTTATATAGGTGTTGATAGTCTGTTACATTTTGATCTATCTTTTACTAACGGTCCTGTTTCCAACATAAAAATTGGAAATAACTCTTGGCATCATGTAGGAGTTATAAATAACTCTGGATTGATTCAACTATTTGTTGATGGAATTTCATCAGGCATTTCACTTGCAATGTCGCCAAATATTTTAACAGGAGGAAAAACAATAGGTAGCTCAATAATAAACAACAATTGGTTCTTTAATGGTATTCTTGACGACATCGGCATTTGGAACCGTGTGTTGACACAACAGGAAATTTCAGACTTATATAATTCTGTAAATTGCTCTAATAATTTAACTGTTAATCCATCAAATAATAATCTTATCACTGGAAACCAGGCGAATTTTACCGCAACTACTTCTGATCCTAATCCATCCTTTGTATGGCAAAGCGATTTCGGTCAGGGGTTTCAAACGCTTAACAATTATGGTAATTACTCCGGAGTAAACTCTTCTTCACTCAGCATCTCAAACGTTCAATTTGCCAATCACAATCAGCCCATCAGAGCAATTTCTACTTCGGGCAATTGTATTGACACGTCAAACGTTGCAATGATAATGATAATTGATACCTGTATCAATACGATAAATGACACCAATTTTATTACTGTAACCGACACGTTAATTATCAATGCTACAATTACAGGAATTAATCCGCCAAACAATCAAAACACCATTAAAGTATTTCCGAATCCTGCCAGCACTCACATCACGATTAATTACGGAAACTTTGCAAGCATGAATGGCTATCAATTAAAAATCACCAATGCTTTAGGTCAACAAGTTTTTAATACCAACATCACTCAGCAAAGTGATTATATTGATTTATCTACCTGGTCGGGCAACGGAGTTTACTTTGTTCATTTGATAGACCCACAGGGACAAACTGTTGATATCAGAAAGATTGTATTGCAATAAAAATTAACGTGAAACTAAACCGCCACTTCGACACCCTTCGGGGCTCAGTGGCCGGTTTTTTATTTTTTATTGATTTTACAAACTGAAGTCCGAGTTAATTACCGCGTAATTTTATGGCTCATCACTTTTGAAAATATAGCTCAATTTATGGCGGAGCTTGAGCTACATTTCATATATTTGTGAGCTCTATTTTTTATTATGATCGACAACAGGGAAACAGAAATAATCGATTTCATTAAAAAAAACAAAGAATGTTCCTCTAAAGAAATTTCTGATGGAATTAAATCGTCCATAAGTTATGCTACTGTAAAAAGAATACTAAATAAATTATCTTCTGAAAATCTTTTAACCACAAGCGGACAAGGCAAAGGAACGAAATATCTAATTTCCAAATCCTATGAACTTTTACAGCCTATCGACCTTGAAAAATACTACAAAAAAGAAATTGATGAGCGGAAAATATTAAAGGGATTTAATTTTAACCTGATCGAAGAAACTATTGCAAACACGAATATTTTTACCGGAAAGGAAAACGAAAAACTCAATTCTCTAGAGAGCATCTACAAGAATAATGTTTCCCAACTTACAAAAAATGAATTTTTAATAGAATTAGAGCGACTTGCAATAGACCTTAGTTGGAAATCATCACAAATAGAAGGAAATACATACACCTTACTTGAAACCGAAAGACTTTTAAAACAAAAAGAAACTGCTTCCGGCAAAACGAAAGAGGAAGCAATAATGTTGCTTAATCATAAAGATGCAATTGATTTTATAATAGACCATCCAAAATACTTAACACCTCTTTCGAATTCAAAAATTGAAAACATCCATAGTTTATTAATCAAAGATTTGAAAATTGATAAAAATATAAGACGAAGAAGGGTTGGTATTTCAGGCACAAATTATAAGCCTTTGGATAATGAATTTCAAATCAAGGAGGCCTTATCTGCAATGTGCCAAGTAATTAATTCGAAAAAAAATGTATTTGAAAAAGCAATTTTAGCTCTTGTGCTTATTTCTTACATTCAACCATTTGTTGACGGAAACAAAAGGACCGCTAGAATTGTAAGCAATGCGATATTGATCCATTTTAAACATTGTCCTATTTCATTCCGAACTGTAGATTCAATCGAGTATAAAAAAGCTATGCTGTTGTTCTACGAACAAAATAACATTTCTGAATTTAAAAAGATTTTTATTGATCAATTTGAATTTGCTGTTAAAACCTATTTTTAAGGAAATGTGTAGCTTGACCTTACAAGATATTAATCTTAAGCATCGAATTGGGATTAACAATAATATCTGAAATAGCTATTTAGCCTCATACGAAAACAAAAAAGCCGATTTATCAAATCGGCTTTTCATTTGACAAAGCAATTCTTATTTTCCTAATTTCTTTTTCAATCCTTCATCCAATGCAGATAAAAATTCTTCAGTGTTCAGATAATGCTTTCCGTGTTCCACTTTGTTTCCGTGAACACAAACCGCAAGATCTTTGGTCATTTTTCCACTCTCAATGGTTTCAACACAAACCTGCTCTAATGCGTGACAGAAATTAATGAGTTCCTGGTTGCCGTCTTTCTTCCCTCTGAATTCCAATCCGCGTGTCCATGCAAAAATAGAAGCTACAGGATTTGTAGAAGTTGATTTACCGGCCTGATGATCGCGGTAGTGACGTGTAACGGTACCATGAGCCGCCTCAGCTTCCATGGTTTGTCCATCAGGAGTAACCAAAACAGAAGTCATCAATCCTAAAGAACCAAATCCCTGAGCAACAGAATCAGATTGCACATCTCCATCATAATTCTTACATGCCCAAACAAAATTTCCATTCCACTTCAATGCAGATGCAACCATGTCATCAATCAAACGGTGCTCGTACACAATCTTAGCGGCTTCAAATTTTGACTTATAATCTTTTTCATAAATCTCTTGAAAGATATCTTTGAATCTTCCATCGTATTTTTTAAGTATGGTGTTTTTTGTAGAAAGATAAAGTGGCCATCCTTTGCTAAGTGCCATGTTAAAACAAGCATGGGCAAATCCGCGGATAGACTCTTCGGTATTGTACATTCCCAATGCAACTCCCGCACCTTTAAATTTGAAGATCTCATGTTCAATCACCTGTCCGTCTTCACCCTCAAATTTCATGGTGAGTTTACCTTTACCAGGAACTACAAAATCAGTAGCTCTGTACTGATCACCAAATGCATGACGACCAACAATAATTGGTGCGTCCCAGTTGCTTACCAAACGCGGAACGTTCTTACAAACGATAGGCTCGCGGAAAACTGTTCCATCTAAAATATTACGAATGGTCCCGTTTGGTGACTTCCACATTTGCTTCAAACTGAATTCCTTTACACGCGCTTCGTCAGGTGTAATGGTAGCGCATTTGATTCCAACGCCGTATTTCTTAATGGCTTCTGCGGCATCAATGGTTACCTGGTCATTTGTAGCGTCGCGGTGTTCGATTCCTAGGTCGTAATATTTGATGTCCACATCAAGATACGGGAGAATCAATTTATCTTTTATGAACTTCCAGATGATTCTGGTCATCTCGTCACCGTCGAGTTCTACAACGGGGTTGGCAACTTTAATTTTTGACATTATTGAAAATTTAAAAATTTAGATTTTTGAATGTGGGCAAAGGTAAAAATTTATCAATCACTTTAAATAAAAATGAATCGAATGTCAAGTAAAAAACGACATTTATTTCACCAACATTGCCACAAACATGTAATTGTTGGCGGCGGCAATTACCTCGTACTCGAATCGGTAGGCTTGCACAAAGTTGGTAAACGCAAGAAACTCCGATTGAGGGACAGCTAACTCATCAAATATCAAAACATCATTTTTCCTCAGATAAGGATGCAACATGGTGAGAACATACAAAGTCGAGGAATATAAATCTGCATCCAGGTGAATGATCTTTCTTTTATCGTCATTGAAGATCTTTAAAAATTCAGGCAATGAATCTTGAAATAGTCCTTTCAAAAATAAAGCGCGATCATCATTTACATCAGGTAAAACACCATTGGTACTCATGGCTCCGGCCTTAAAAACATTCCAATCTTCCGGCAATCCGGTAAAAGTATCAAAGCCATAAAATCGCGACTCAGAATTTTTATTGTGCTCTATCCACCACTTAAATGAACGTCCGGCGGCTACTCCAAATTCTAAATAATTCAAAGGCCCACCTAAATTTTGATCCTTTAGGATGAACTCATAAAGAGAAAATCTTCTCATATAATCCCACTTCCCTAAATAAAAATCATTGAACTTTAGATTGGAATGCTGTTTTCTCCAGCGACTCATTTTGGATAAATTCCCAATATTGAGGAGGAAATTTTCTACGGGACCAAGCAATTTATGCATATTGAAGCGCATAAAATTGGCCTTGAATTTTCTGATAATTTTTAACTTGAAACTCACGGGTGCAAACTTAATTAAAAAGACGCTAAATTTTAGATTCGTTCTGATTATTCACACCCTACCCGGCTCATTTCTGTGTATTTTTGTATAGATGATTGCTGAATATGCCGAAAACATACAACTCATTCTTCGCTCTCTTCCTGAGGAACCAGGAGTTTATCAGTACTATGACGAAGAAGGAAACGTATTATATGTTGGTAAGGCGAAAAATCTAAAAAAAAGAGTTTCATCCTATTTTACTAAAGAACACGAAACAGCCAGACTAAGGTTACTATTAAGAAAAATAAGAGATATAAAAACCATAGTAGTTGCAAGTGAATCTGATGCACTTTTTCTAGAAAACAATTTAATCAAAGAATTTCAACCTAGATATAATGTAAATCTAAAGGACGATAAAACTTATCCGTGGGTGTGTATCAAAAAGGAAAATTTCCCCCGTATTTTTTCAACGAGAAATTTCATCAAAGACGGAAGTGAATATTTTGGTCCTTACGCTTCAGTTAAAGTGATGTATGCTGTGCTCGACCTTATACGGAGTCTTTTTCCTTTACGCACTTGTTCATTGAACTTGACAAAGGAAAATATAGAAGCCGGGAAATTCAGAACTTGTCTCGAGTATCACATCGGAAGATGTAAAGCGCCATGTGTCAACTATCAGTCAGAGGAAGAATACATGGAAGGAATTCGGCTTGCAAAAAATATTCTCAGAGGAAATTTTTCAGGCGTGTTGAGAGACATGAAAAATCAGATGCAAGTATTATCATCAGACTTACAGTTTGAGGCGGCTCAGAAAATAAAAGATAAAATTGATTTACTTGAAAAATATCAGTCACGCAGTACGTTAGTAAGTTCATCCGTTAAAGATGCGGAAGTTTACTCGATTATTTCTGATGAAATAAAAGCCTATGTTAATTTTCTAAAAATAAAGGACGGGGCGGTAATTCAAGGACTGACTTATGAAATCAAAAAGAAATTGGAAGAAGAGGATGAGGAACTCTTATTGTATGGCATTAGGGAAATCAGGGAGATGCTGAGGAGTGACACGAAAGAAGTAATTGTTCCTTTTATACCTGAATTCAATTTAGAGGGAGTTGAGTTTCATATTCCTAAAGCCGGCGAGAAAAAACAATTGCTTGATCTCAGCCTGAAAAATGCCGAACAGTTTAAAAAAGAAAAAGAAAAACAATCTGAATTAGTTGATCCGGAAAGACACAGCAAACGCATACTTGCAACAATGAAAA